>JAPLJJ010000076.1 GCA_026388665.1 Deltaproteobacteria bacterium | reverse complement strand
CGTCCCTACGTTCACGTGTGGCTTCGTACGCTCAAACTTCGCCTTGCCCATGGGCTCCTCCTTGAATATTCGGCAAAAAAATAACTCGGAAGTTACAATTCATCATTAGTCTTTAAACAAAATATTAATCCAAAGTCTCCCTAGAAGCCGTAGTAGGAAGGAGTCAGAACTTGGTGGAGCCCACGACCGGGATCGAACCGGTGAACCTCTTCCTTACCAAGGAAGTGCTCTACCTACTGAGCTACGTGGGCCGACTCTAATCTCATCCGTTTCTCCGGAACTCCTACTCCTCTACGGTTAACACTTCATGAGGCGTCTCTAACATGCCTCAAAAAATATGGAGCGGGAAACGGGACTCGAACCCGCGACGTTCAGCTTGGAAGGCTGACGCTCTACCAACTGAGCTATTCCCGCCACGTCGAGAAAAAGGACCATAATTTTGGATGGTGGAGGGGGGAGGATTCGAACCTCCGAAGGCGTCGCCAACAGATTTACAGTCTGCCCCCTTTAGCCACTCGGGAACCCCTCCACGACTGGAGCTGGCGATGGGACTCGAACCCGCAACCTGCTGATTACAAATCAGCTGCTCTACCGGTTGAGCTACGCCAGCAAACGGGTCCTCTATAAAAACTAATTTTTTATCGTATTTGAACAGTGGTGTCAAGACAAAATTCATTCAGTTACGACAACAGCGTATAAATCCAACTCAAGATCCCAGCCAGCACAAAGTTCCCATCAATTAAACCTTCAAACATAAGACGGTCCACTAAATGACCTCTTTTGTAGAAATCGAATAAAAACTTAAAAATTAATAAATTAAACAGCAACACATATCCAAAGGTTGTCGACCAAGCCCACATACTGGAAAGAAACAACAATGACGATAATAAGATAAGCAAAACATTGAGGATTTTTTCAGTTGCGCGCCCACCAAACAATATCGGAATAGTATCGCGGCCACCTATACGATCTCCTTGAATATCAATTAAATCCGAAAGAGCGGTTCGCCAGAATACGGTAGACGCTGCTACAACAAATGAAACAATAAGGGATGCGATTCCGTAATTTACATTCAAGGAGAGAGCTGGAATGATCGCCGCGGCCATAGCCCAGCCTAGCGCGACGAGAGGGGTTTTCGATCCTGGAATATCCTTTAAGGCCACCCATTTTGTGCCGGGAATTTTTATCCATGTGAAAATCGGAGCTGGATAGAGAATGCCCGTGACTATCATCCCTAACACCATGAGCATTGAGGAAAGGCCGAGAAAATATGAGAGGATTATCGCCATCAGGGCGGAAAGCGCCCCGAAGGCGGCAAGGATAACACCATGACGAGAGTAAAAGGCCGCAATCTCCGGAGTATTGAACCTTAGCGCTCCAGAACGTTCCTGAAGTCTGTTTAACAGATGCATTGAAAATACAAAGAGGCCGGTTACCAGCGCGGGATCAGTTCCAAGAGAACCGCCTTGCAAAGTTGTGCAGACCAAAGTCAATCCTGCTCCTCCTAGGGCGGCCCAAAGATAAGTCATTATTGTAATGTCTATGAAGTGTCTAAACTTAGCCCAGATCCCGGATCTTGTGTCCAGGTCAATTTGCTTCAGTCTTTCAATCACCGACCTGATTTGCCAATTTGGAGTGCTCGCTCCAGCAGTTACACCAACTCGGTTTATTCCTGCCAGATCATCGGGAGATATTTCGTCCGCTGTTTCAACATGGCACACTCTTACCCCATGTTCAGCCGCAACTTTAGCCAATCTTCGGGTATTTCCGGACCCTTTGCCGCCAACCACAATCACCATGTCGACATTTCGAGCCAATTCTCTAACTTCAGCTTGACGTTTCCTGGTCGAGTCACAAATCGTGTTGTACACACTAAGGTGGTGTCCTCTTTCGTTCAGTAGCTCCACCACTCTATTAAACTTTTCAGGTTCTTGGGTCGTTTGAGCTACGACGCATATCGCCCTTCCCTTAGGGATCTTATCCAACATCCGGACCATTTCGGGGCCTGAGATTGCTATAGCGCCTGCTGTTGCGAACCCAATTAAACCCCGAACTTCAGGATGATCTTCGTCCCCTACGATTACGCAAAAGTCACCTTTTTTAGAGTGCTTATTTATGAAAGCCTGAACCCGCATGACCCGAGGACAAGTGGCGTCAACAATGTTGATCTGCTTGGATTCTAATTGCTGACACTCCTGCGGTGATATTCCATGTGCTCTAATTATGACGGTACCCGCATTTATTTGGTCTATTGAATCAGTTTTAGAAATATCCCTGCTTTCCAATAGCTTGAGTGTCTGAGGGTTGTGAATCAATGGCCCATAAGTGGTTATAGGTAAAGGAAGTCTACGACGTTTCAAAGCGAGGGCTATGTCGACAGCTCTTCGTACTCCCATGCAGAATCCGGCAGTCTTGGCAATGTGGATCTTAATCAATTCAGACTAATCCATCCTAGAACTTGTAAAGAGATTTGGAATAGTCCTCCGGTGTATCGACATCAGAGTCGTCATATTTGTCTCCGAGTTCCACGGTTTCAACCAGGTTCGCATGTCTAATAAGAATATTTCTGCCACCCATATCGCCTGTAATTTTCTGTAACTCTCCGAAAAGATGCGCGGGGAAAATTATAGGATTGGTCCTCCGGCCCCTTACCGTAGGGGCTATGATTTTATGTATATTATTTTGGCTAGTGGCAATAAGGATGTTAATGACGACAGAATTCAACCAAACCTGGTCAGCCAGGATAATCATGACCGCTTCGGCTTGTGGGCGGACTTGGGCAAGTCCGAGTTTCACAGAAGAGGACATTCCCAATTCCGGAGAATAATTGATGACATTATGGAGTCTCCACGAATAGTGCCAACGGGGATTTTCATACTCGTCCAAGTTTAAGGGAGAACGAGTTACTACAACAATCTTATTTATCTCGGCCTTAAGCGTCTCAACCACTATTCGGGTCAAAATAGTCTTGCCCGATATCTCAAGGGCAGTCTTGTCAGTGCCCATTCTCCTGGACAGTCCCGCAGCCAATATTACCGCATCAAGCATTTTCAGGCTTCTAGACGCATAAT
>JAPLJJ010000094.1 GCA_026388665.1 Deltaproteobacteria bacterium | reverse complement strand
TTCTACCAATGTGTGTTCACCGTATTCGGTTATCATCTGTCGAAAATTTTCCACGGATTTGACCTTTTCCATTTTCCGCGTGAAACAACCAGGCAATTTCCCGGCGAAACACATTCCCGCAGCTATAGGAACACCCGCCATGGCTATCCCGACAACCCTGTTAACTTCCGGGGCCTCGTGTTTTGCCATTTCGGCAAGGGCAGCGCAAGCTTCTACAAATACATTAGGGTAGGACAAGAGCGGTCGAAGTTGAATATACAGGGGGCTGTACAACCCTGACACCAGGGTCCAGCCATCCGGCTTATCCCTGTAAAAGGTCCTGATCATGCGATTTTCATACAGTAGTTTTAGGATCTTTTTGGCTATCTCGGGTTTATCCTCGAGCCACGACATTGTTAGCCTCCTTGAGTTGGAAAAATCATCAGGAGCATTGTTTAACTTCGAATAGTATCAAATGGTCTCGGGCGTCGCAAGTTGACTGGAGCTAAACAATATAGTATTTTGAGCCACTAATCTAAAAAAGTGCGATTAATTTTGTAAGGAACTTTTTTATGCTTGAAGGTAAAGATGTTCTTATAGTTGGGGCGCGGGAAGGTGGATACGGGGCTTCGATAGGAAGAGCCTTGGTGTCATCCGGCGCGCGAGTTTTCGGAACGTCACTGGATCCGGGGAACCCCCGCGAAGGGGCTTTTTTCGAAGAGACAGGAATCCGGCTATTATCGACCCCTTTGAGATTTGAAAGTGACCGTCGTCAGCTTGTATTCAGTTCGTTGGAACTGGTTTCGGAAGAACTTAAATCGCAAGGCGCCGGTCGACTTGAAGCAGTCATCCACACCGTGGCTGGTGGATTTCCCAGGCAACCTTCTGTAATGAAAGCAGTCGGGGACATCCTAAAAGGAAAACACACATTTAATGATATGGCCACGACGGTCAAACGAAATGTTTACTATGTAAATGCAGGGTCCTTCGCAGACCTGGCCGACGGTTTGAAAAACATGGTAGACGAGCGAACCCAGTTGGTAGCGCTAACATACCGAGGTGACCTGCCATACTTCATTAGTGAAACAAAGGCTTATCTCGAAAAGCTTGCCGTTCGTCTGGCTCGTCTTGGAAAACGCGCGCTGATTGCCGCATTGCCTGAAGCATGGACTCAATCGTCCCAGTTCTTCACTGGGATTGAACTGGCTGTCATTTACCATTACCTGACAGAGCTAAGACCGATTAAGTCATTCATTCCGGAGATTCAACCTCTGCACGATACTATGGAAAAAAATTTAGCCGCATTGGATGGTTTTCAACCGCTTCTGAGTCGGGTAGACGCCAGACTGCACGCCAGATGGCGTTCAATAGTAGAAACTTCGAACGTTGTCCAATTGAACCAATTTGTCTCGGAATTCTTCGGAGAACTCAGATCCAATGGCACTTTCTCTATACTGAGACGAGCGGTTGAAATAATATCGGATTTTGTCCGTGAAGCCTCTGGGGTTATCCTTGTAAACAAATTTCTGCGTTCAGGGCAGTATTCCCCTGGCGATGTTCGGCAGGTCCGATACCATGATTTGGGTGGGAATACGGACATTGGATTGGCTGAGGCTCGTAACAGACCTGTCCCCGAAAAAGTACCGAATCAGAACTGGGTTGTATTTGAGAGATCCGACATTGCCAAGACCTTGCACATGTACGGGGCTAATTTCTTATTTCTTGATCGGATAATAATGGAAGCCGGTGAATTTCATGAAGGCATGCTGGGCTTCGCTCGTTACACAGTGCCGACACCTGAACAAAACCCATTGATGAAAGACCACTTTGTCAACATGCCGGTGTTTGGTGGACATCTTCAGATGGAGGCAATGGCTCAGTTTGGAGCTTTCATGGTAATGAAACTGCTCAAGAACCCTAGGATGTTTCCGATTCTTACGGGAACGGAATTCCCTGAACTGAACACCATGGCGCCTCCAGGCGAGACTCTGACCATCGTGGGTCGTGTGAGTATGCAGGATAAAAGAGATTTGGTTTTCAACGCGTTTATCGAAAACCGATATGCCCGGACTTACGGTACTATAAAAGGGATGATCCTCAACGAGAGACTTGTAAAGAAGATGCTGTCCTCTTTTAACGCAGGGGAACCTGATTCAGATTAGCGCACGGTGGACCGATGTCGACTCAACGTTGGGATATCGCTCAATCACAGGCCAAGATCGCTGGGCTGAGTTCGATCCT
The DNA here is from genome assembly GCA_026388665.1 of Deltaproteobacteria bacterium. Taxonomy (GTDB): domain Bacteria; phylum Desulfobacterota; class Desulfomonilia; order Desulfomonilales; family Desulfomonilaceae; genus CAJBEZ01. Next base: position 20,233 of record JAPLJJ010000094.1, on the reverse strand, counting down.
TGAAGGGTCGAATCAGAAGAGATTCTTGATACTGTGCCATAACAACCCTGATCCCGACACTCTTGCAAGCGCTTTTGGCTTTTCTTATCTGCTTCAAAAAAAATTTAGCATCAAATGTGTCATTGGTTACGGAGGCGTAATAACACGGGCCCAGAACAAGGCCATGGTCCACAGATTGCGGATTCCAGTGACTCGAATCAGCCAGGATGATTCAAATCAATATCAAACCACTGCGCTGATTGACGCCCAACCTTTGACTGGAAACAATCTGATTGATTCACGATCCACCCCACCTCTCATAGTTGTCGACCATCATCCGTTACGAAAGGCGTCTCTCAGGTCCCCTTTTCATGACGTCCGCCCCACATATGGGGCCACATCCACAATTATTACCGAGTACCTGATCGCAGCGGAAGTGACTCCATCAAGATCACTGGCCAACGCGTTGCTATACGGAATCAAGACCGATACCAATTCATTGATGAGGGCTTGCTGCAAGGCCGATTATCATGCGTTCAATTACCTTTCGCCTCTTTCAAATCCACGGGTTCTTGGAAATATCGAAAAGCCCGCGCTACCGATGGACTATTTCGGTGATTTTCAAAAGGGTCTGTCAAAAACTATTATATATCGAGATGTCGCGTGTTCCTTCTTAGGGCATGTTAAAACCGATTCCATCATCCCGGAGCTTGCCGATTTGCTCTTACGAATTGAAGGAGTAACATGGTCCTTATGTATGGGAGAGCACGATGAAATGATGATGATCTCGCTGAGATCCAAATCTCGTACCCAAAAAGCAGGCCTTTTACTGAGAAGACTTGTAGGAAGAACAGGGTCTGCCGGAGGTCACAGAGAAATGGCCGGAGGCCAAATCCCGTTAGCTAATATGTCTGATCAACAGAGAAGCGCTTTCCCGTCGAAATTGACTATAAAATTCCTCGGATTCCTCGGCAGGGAACATGTCTCACCGAAGCCATTAGTGCCGAATGAATAGGCTTAACGTCGAATTCCTTCCTACATAAGAATTGAGACGAGTCTCAGGGGCGATCAGTACTGACCGATTACAGTAAATGTGAACCCTTGGCTGCTGTCGATAGGACATATGTTTGATTCGAGATAAGCTGCAATCGGAAATAACGGGCACGTGTTACCCGGAACAAGGAACCTCGGAAGCTCGACGCCAAGCAGCTCTGATCTCCCATTTCCATATCTTCTCGCAAGCAGAGGCTCTCCCGGTAAAGGGCCCCCCGGATCTATCGGAATTCTTATGTTCCTGATTTGTCGAGACCGCTCGCAAACAACAATAATATTTTGAACATTGTTAGCCTGATCCGCTTCATCCGCCCCCTGAATCAACCTTTCCCTATAACCGCAGGTAGCGCATGAGATTTCCAGTACTGCGACCTCCGACCTAACATCCATAGGGGCTGACAGAAGCGTGGCAATTATAACAATCATTAGGAAATGACATCTATCAATCATCTTTTTCGACCGCTCCCACTTGTTCTAAAAATCCGTTTATTGGTCTTTTATCTTATTTATCCGAGGAATGGAAATTAACATATTTGGGGAGGAAAAGACGTGGAATTAATTTAATTTGTTCCATTTTGAACGAACGGTCCGACTCACTTCCTCATGAAAAAGTTCTATGTCTTCGAGGGATGACAATTTTGAAGAAGGTATTGAATCAAGGGCGTCGAGGCAAATTTTAGATATGGACAGAAACGGTATCCTTCCATTCAAGAACAAGTCCACAGCTACTTCATCGGCCGCGTTCAGTATCACGGGGCTAACCCTCTCATTTTGATTCAACGCGTCATACGCTGCTTGGAGTAAAGGGAACTTTTCTGTGTCAGGTTTTTCGAAAGTGAAACCTCCGATGCTCTTGAAGTCAAGCGGCTCTGTTCCTGAACAGATCCGTTTTGGAAATCCCAGCGCATAACTAATCGGGATTTTCATGTCTGTCGCGCCTATTTGAGCTAGGATCGATCCGTCCATGAACTCGACCATAGAATGAACTATACTTTGAGGATGGATAACGACCTCGATTTGTTTGGCTTCGATCCCAAACAACCATCTAGTCTCTATCACTTCCAGCCCTTTGTTCATAAGCGTAGCGGAATCGACTGTGACTTTAGGGCCCATTTTCCATCTCGGATGCCTCAAGGTCCCCTCTCTGGTGACCAGTGCCATCTCTTCGACCGATTTCCTGAGGAAAGGGCCACCAGAGGCTGTGAGCAAAATTCTTCTCACTTCCTGGTCCTGATTCCCCTGAAGACATTGAAATATCGCAGATTGTTCCGAATCAACCGGGGTCAGCACTATTTTTCGTCTTTGGACTTCATCCATGAACAGGCCACCGGCCATAACCAGCACTTCTTTTGTGGCAAGAGCCAGGTCCTTACCTGCGGCTACACTCCAGAACGCCGGTCTTAAACCTACACTTCCAGGAAGCGCCCCTACAACAATATCGGCTCTTTCCGCCGTGGATGCGGCCTCCAAACCCTCTGGGCCAAAATATATTTTAATCGATCCCGTGTAGTCTCGTAACCGACCACGAAGTTGATCTAAGTTTTTCTCACTCGATACTGAGACCAATTCAGGATTGAACTCACGGACCTGGGATTCAATAAGATCTACATTTCCACCTGCGGCTAAAGCCACAACCTCTAGCGTGTTCCTGTTGCAGCGAACAACATCCAGGGCCTGAATTCCGATAGACCCGGTTGAACCTAAGATCGCCAGACCTTTCATGAAAAAAATCCATAGCCGGAGAGAGTTACAAAGTAGAAAACAAGAGGAACAGCAGGAATCAAACTATCCGCCCTGTCAAGGACGCCGCCATGACCGGGCATGATTGCTCCAAAATCCTTGATATCCAGTCTTCTCTTCAAGGCAGAAGCGCACAGGTCACCTACAGGCGCGACTATCGCCAGCAAAATGGTCAACTGAAGCATCGTCCAAAGAGGAGGGAAATTGGGAACCATCAGTTTTATCAGAATCATGCCAAGTAGGTTTCCTCCGAAGCCACCTATTAATCCCTCAATAGTTTTTGACGGGCTGACATGTGCGGACAAGCGATGACGGCCCAGATACTTTCCACCGAAATACGCTCCAGCGTCCCCTAGACATACAACCAGGAGAATAAAAAGTATCCAATAATTTCCCAAATCCATGCGTGCGATTAAGATCGCATGAGCAAGCGGAACAGTTACGTACGCGCACGCGAAAAACATCTGGGACGAAGATTCAATAGTATTATCAATGACATTGTAGAGAAAAAGATGACTCGCCAGTATGACAAGAGGCACAAAAACCACAACAGCGGGAATTAACATCATGGGGCTAATGAAAAAAAGGAGTAATATTAATGCGGCAAGCAACATCAGTAGCGGTCTGGATAAACTCCAGCAGAGTCCGGGCAGTCTTGACGCAAGCTCCCAGGTTCCCACTAGAATAAACGCCGCCAACAGGGCTGAAATACCCTTCACTCCGCCCCAGAATAGAGTCGGCAATATTATTAGAGCTAATACGGCAGCAGTGATTATTCTTATTCCGAGCATGACTGTTCCTTATTACTACTATTGAATCTGTTCAGAAGTTTTTCCGAAACGGCGCTGCCTGGATCGGTACGCTTCAATGGCCTCCCAGAATGCCTCGTCATCAAAATCAGGCCACAACAATTCCGTGAAATATAGTTCTGAATAGGCGGCCTGCCAAAGCAGGAAGTTGCTTATACGAACCTCACCTCCAGTGCGTATCAACAGATCAGGATCCGGCATGTGACTTGTATCAAGGAATGTCGAAAAGACGCTGTCGTTAACGTCCTCTTCCTTCAAACCGCCTGACAGGAGAGCCTCGTGCAGCTTCATGGCAGCCGAAACGATTTCCTGCCTCCCACCGTAAGACAGGGCGACGCTTAGAACCATTGTCTTGTTGTTGGAGGTTTTCTTGATCGCCTCGTCGATTTTTTCTTTCACCGACCTGGGTAAACGAGCTACCTGACCTATAACATTGAACCTGATGTCGTTGTTGTGGATCTCCTCAAGCTCAGAATCAATAAACTGTGATAGTAGCCTCATTAAACCCGAAACTTCGGACTCCGGACGTTGCCAATTTTCGGTTGAAAAGGCGTACAGAGTCAGGAATTTTATCCCGACACGCCTGCAGAATTCAACAGCCCGACGGACAGACTTGGCCCCCTGTCTGTGTCCCTCAAGGCGAGGCATCAACCGTCGCCTGGCCCATCGGCCATTACCATCCATTATTATAGCCACATGCACGGGAAGATCGTTTGAAGATGAATCGGAATTGGGACTCAATGCGTCACCTACAAATCCATGAAGAGGATACAATCAACGGGACAGGAGACTCGTTGGTCATTGAGTGGAAAGGATTATGAAAAAGGGAGAAGCTTAACCAGGATTTATATTTCCATGATTTCAGACTCTTTTTCACCCATTATTGAATCAACCTTGGTTATATAATCGTCGGTTGTCTTTTGAACACGTTCTTGGGCCTTATGCAGGTCATCTTCTGAAATCTCTTTGTCCTTTTTCAAATCTTTGAGCAATTCATTCGCGTCACGTCTATGGTTGCGGATTTGAACCTTGAATTCTTCACCTAATTTCTTAACTAATTTGACTAATTCTTTTCTTCTATCTGACGTGAGTGGAGGTAATACGACTCGAATCACCTTTCCGTCATTCATCGGATTCAGACCGAGATCAGATTTCAGGATGGCCTTTTCGATGTCCGGCACAGCCTGTGAATCCCAGGGCTGTATAGCTATCTGGCGTGGTTCCGGAATCGAGAGCGTTGCCAACTGGTTCAATGGGGTCGGGGAACCATAATAATTAGGTGTTATCCCGTCTAGCAAAGCGAGCGACGCTCTTCCAGTTCGGATCCTCTTGAGGTCCTTTTTCAAGGCTTCTGTCGACTTTTCCATCGCAGCCTTCATTTCTGCGAGCGCATCTTCTAACATAACTGCTCCAGCTTCTCCCGTTCAGTTGAGTTAACGTGATGCAAATCAAACAACAATTGTTGTTCCTATTTTTTCGCCTATCAGGGCTCTTGTTATATTTCCTTGCACATGCAGGTCCAGCACCACTATCGGGATAGAACGTCTCCCAAGTATTTCAACGCTCGCCGCGTCAATTACCTTGAGTCTTCTTTCTAGAACTTCTTCAGAGGTTATCGATTCAAATCGGCAAGCGTCGGAGTGCTTCCTTGGGTCCTTATCGTAAACGCCATCGACCTGGGTTGCTTTAATCATTACATCGGCCTGCATCTGAACCGCTCGCAAGGCTGCGGCGGAATCAGTCGTGAAACATGGGTTACCGGTTCCTCCTGCGAAAATCACAACATCGCCTCTAGTTAACGAGTTCAATAGTCCTTCACGAGAAAAAATCTCGACAAATTTACCAACTTCGAAGGCGGACATTACACAAGCGGAGCATCCTTGAGACTCAAGCGCCGATCTCAAAGCCAGGGCGTTGATCACTGTCGCGATCATGCCCATCTCGTCGCCTACCAATGGAGGCGCTCCGACTGACGCTGCGCTTACTCCGCGCATGATGTTGCCGCCGCCCACCACGACACCTATTTGTCTGCCGTTTTCAGAAGCAGAGACAATTTCTCGCGCTATCCACGATATTTTTGATCCGTCAAGGCCAAAACCCATGTCTCCAGCAAAGGCCTCTCCGGAAATTTTTACCAGAGCACGACGGTACCCTTGTGGAACTGGTGTATCCATCAATTAGACTGACCGAGTTGAAACCTCGAGAATCGTCCTATTGTAATGTTTTCACCAAGTTGCGCTATCTTTTCTTTTATCAGTTCTTCAACGGTCTTGGAATCATCCTTCACGAACGGCTGATCAAGCAAACAAACTTCAGAGAAAAATTTCTTTAGCTTGCCTTCAGTTATCTTGTCGAGCATCTTTTCAGGCTTGCCCGCTTCCTTGGCCTGAGTCATGTAAATGTCTTTTTCCCTAGCCAATATTTCTTCCGGTACCTCTGCGGAAGAAATCCATCTGGGGGCGCTTGCGGCGATTTGCATACAGAGATCTTTCAGCAGTTCGGCGAACTGATCGGTCTTAGCGACAAAATCGCTTTCACAATTCATCTCAAGAAGGACCCCGATCTTACCATTCATGTGAATGTATGATCCGACTCGACCTTCCGAAGTCGCTCTGCCTTCTCTCTTGGCGGCTTTTAAGGCTCCTTTTTTTCGCAGATAATCAATAGCCTTCTCCATGTCGCCGTCTGTCTCTATCAGGGCTTTTTTGCAATCCATCAACCCTAATCCTGTTTTTTCTCTCAGTTCCTTTACCAAACTCGCTGATATCTCCATCGGATCGCCTCCTCTTTGTCGAAAAATCTAGTTTCATACCCCCTGATTAATAAATGAACCACTCTGCGCCACCAGTTGTCACTGGCATGATGGAACGTCCAGAAGTTCCAATGGCTCCACTCGGCATGTGAGTGGAGCACGCTCCCGGCAATGAATTGTTATGCCACTTAAGGCTGGAACGCCGAAAGCTCTTAACATCAATGATTCAAGAGTGGGGGGTTTTCAAAAGCTTTATCGGAACGGAATCAGACTACTACTTCTTCCTCAACATTCTCTTCCAATCCAACTATTTCCTCTTCCGATTCGCCATTCACCGTATCAGGGCCGCCTTCTCCCTCGTGTTCTTCAGCTTTCATGATTTCCGGGTAATCACCCAATCCGCCATCTTCTTTCAAAGAGGCTTCATATATTGAGCGGCCTTCAATACATGCATCAGCTATTTTTGCCGCGAACAATCGTATCGCTCTTATAGCGTCATCGTTGCCGGGGATAACATAATCGATCTCATCCGGGTCACAGTTTGAATCAACTATGGCTACAATTGGTATTCCAAGTTTCCGAGCTTCCTTGACTCCGATATTTTCCTTCTTGGGATCAACTACAAAAACAACACCCGGTAATCTTTTCATATACCTTATACCGGCCAAGTTCTTATTAAGCTTTTCATATTGCTTGGCAATGTTCACCAATTCTTTCTTGGTGAAATTTGTTTCTTCAGGCTTGTCCAGAATTGCGCCCAACTGGTTTAGACGCTCAATGCTCTGTTTTATTGTTGAGAAGTTTGTCAGCATACCACCTAGCCAACGCTGATTCACGTAGTACTGACCGCAGCGGTTTGCTTCTTCCATAACCGCGTCCTGGGCCTGTTTCTTTGTTCCGACGAACAGTACGCCTACGCCGGTGGCGGCGGCATCCTGAACAAACTGGTAGGCTCTCTTGAAGAGGCGCACGGTTTTCTGGAGGTCGATAATGTAGATACCATTACGAGCGCCAAAGATGTACTGTTTCATCTTGGGGTTCCATCGTCTGGTCTGATGGCCAAAATGAACCCCTGCTTCCAGCAATTGTTTCATGGTAACAAGAGACAAATGAAGAACTCCTTATCGGGTTAATTCTTCCATCCCTAGGACACGTATAAACGCGACCCGAGTTAGAGGGATGTGCAAGTTAATCTAATATTATTAACATTCCTTAAAGATAAAGCAACAAAAAAAGGCGACCCTTTGAAAGAACCGCCTTTTGGTAATTGTGGAATTTAAGCCTGATTTCAGGCCCTACGCAGCTTCAAGTTTCACACTAAGGGCTACCTTGTACAATATAGATAAAACAAGGAAGCCGAGCGCCCAGACGCCAATCACGATGCCGATCTCAGGAAGAGTCGGGTGGTATTCGGTGATCGTCTCGAGAGGGGATGGGATATAACCGGTAAGCACCAAGGCAATACCCTTTTCAATCCACAGCGAGAAAAACACCGAGGCGCATCCGATTGCCAGCGTGCCTGTACGATTTCTGGTATTCGGATTAATCAGCAATATAAGCGCAATGGCAGCTAGAATTGTTGAAGCCCACATCCAAGGAACGAGCCCACTGTGCCCGTGGAAACCCACGAACAAATATGTGAAATGATACATATGTTCCGGAATCTGGCTGTAATAGACTGTAAACAATTCGCACAAAACGAAGAATACACTTAGAACCATTGCATAGGTAATGATCTTGGACAAAGATTGTATAGCTTGCCATCCTGCGTCAAACCTTGTGTACTTTCTCAGGAAGAGACATATCAGTATCAACAAAGCAGGACCAGCGGCAAAAGCGGACCCCAGAAATCGAGGGGCCATGATCGCCGTCAACCAAAAACCGCGTCCAGGCAGCCCCGCGTACAGAAACGCCGTAACAGTATGAATACTAACAGCCCACGGTATCGAAAGGTAAATAAACGGTTTGATCCATTTCGGCGGTGGAGCGGACTTGGCCTCTGCTTCCAGCACTGTCCAGCCTACAAATATGTTCAGGAAGAGATAGCCGTTCAAAACGACCATGTCCCAGAACAGCACTGAATTGGGTGAGGGATAAAGCAAGACGTTGAATGCCCTGTCCGGACGCCCGAGGTCAACTACGATAAAGGTCAAACACATAATGACCGAGGCAACCGCTAGGAACTCTCCCAGTATCGTGATCTTCCCAAATGCCTTATAATTATGAAGGTAGTAGGGAAGCACCAGCATAACCGCCGACGCAGCGACACCGACAAGGAAAGTAAATTGTCCGATGTACAGACCCCAGGAAACATCGCGGCTCATTCCGGTTATACCTAAACCAAGACCGAGCTGTCTCAGATAAAACCCGAAGCCCATTCCAACTAAGATCAGCAGAAAACCTATCCACGCAAAATAGCTCTTGTTACCTCTTAAAGCCTTTTCAAGCATGGTTACCTCACAATATGTAATAAACCTGCGGACGTGTGCCTAATTGAGGCTTACGTTGAATAGACGGTTGGGTTCGCAACAATTCACGAACTTCCGAGTTAGGATCTTCCAGATCTCCAAATACCAGGGCCTTGTCTTTACATGCTTCCACGCAAGCAGGCATTTTCCCTACAGCAAGACGTTCCGAGCAGAAATTGCATTTTTCCACTACGCCTCTGCTTCGGGTTGGAAACTCAGGATTTTCCTTCTTAATGAAAGGTCTGGGATCACGCCAGTTAAGGTTTCTTGCCCCGTATGGACAGGCGGCCATACAGAAACGGCAACCAATGCAACGATGATAATCCATCACAACGATCCCGTCAGGTCTACGAAAAGTAGCCTGGACAGGGCATACCCGTACGCAAGGAGGATTGTCGCAGTGGTTGCAAAGGACCATGAAAGGCAAACCTTTCAGGCTTTTCTTGACATACTCATCAATATAGGGATTCTCCTGCCCCGGAAAAGCGTTTTCATACTTGACCTGCCAGATCCACTTAATTTCATCTTTGGGGTTGGGGAAATCAGGAATGTTATGAGCGGAATTACAGGCCAAAACGCAATCTTTGCAGCCTTCCTTCGCGTTCAGACACTTTTTCTGGTTAACCACCATGGCCCATCTTTTACCGTTTAGGGCCTGCGGATCCTTTTCAAATTTGGGTTCTCCAGTTCCCGCGACCGCATCGACAACCGGCTTGGCGCCAAAGCCCAGCACGGAAAGACCGGCGATCTTCAAGAAGTTTCTTCTTGTCTCGTCCATTACTTATCACTCCTTCCGGCCTGTTTTTCCTGCTCCTTCGGCGCTATGTGACAATCCCAACAATTCGGGGCCACATTCAGGTAAGTGTGGCAACGATCGCAAAACTTGGTTTTACTGGAATGACACTTGGTGCAGGTGTTCTGAAGGCTCATATTGTATTGCTTACCGGCGGAGTTAACATAGATTCGCTTCCCGACCCTTAAAACCTCGTCTCTCCACTGATCCAAGAGGACCATGTGGGAGGACTGCATGAAGGCCTTCGATTCTACGCATTGTTTTTCTTGCGTGCCAATCTCAAGTTTCGGTGGCGTCGAAGCCTTACCGAAGTTGTACCAAAAAGGGGCGGTAATCAGGGCGAGAAATATAACGATTCCTATTATGATTTTTCCAGCGTTATACATTCTACTCGTCCTCCTCTTCATCCCCTAAGGGTTCGCCACGTAAATCGACTGTCCGTTCCTTTTCACCCTTCATAACCAACGCGTTGGCCAGAAGTTCATGAATGCCTCCGACCGTAACATCCGGGGCCCAGTAATGGCACAACGCGGTCAGAGTCGCACGGTCGATTGCGCACATACATAGCAAGCGATTCACGGCGTGTTTGTCCACCACATGCCGCAGAGCGCTTGCACGCGGGAATGCTCCTCGCATGCGCATCTCGATGTTCTCATCATTTCCGAGACCAGCGCCGCCACCACAACAGAAGGTCTGTTCCCTGATGGTGTTTTCAGGCATTTCGTAGAAATTGTTCATTATATTTCGGATAACGTATCGAGGTTCTTCGAGAAGTCCTGCGGCGCGTGCCGTGTTGCATGAATCATGGTAAGTAGCGATGATTTTGTCGTTACGACTCGGATCGAGTTTGAGCTTACCATTTTTGATCAGGTCCGACGTAAACTCGGTAATATGAACCATCTTCGATTGTTTTGCATTCTCGAATTTGGTGCCTGTGATCGGGGATACAGGCTCTTCAAGGAAATCAGCGGGGCCGTTCATGGTCTCCATGTACTGATGGATCACTCGCCACATGTGACCGCATTCGCCACCTATAATCCATTTGACGCCAAGTCTCTTCGCTTCCGCGTATATCTTAGCGTTAAGGCGCTTGATCATTTCATGGGATGTGAAGAGCCCGAAATTTCCACCTTCTGAAGCGTAAGTACTCCAGGTATAATCAAGACCCAGTTCGTGGAACAGCATCATGTATCCCATGCATGTGTAGGTTCCTGGATCCGCGAAATAGTCTCCTGAAGGAGTCACAAACAGTATCTCAGCGCCCTTCTTGTTAATAGGCAGGTCTATCTTGATACCCGTTATGTCCTCTATGTCATCCGTCATGAACTGCCACATGTCTACAAGTCCATGTGGTGGAATACCCAAATGGTTCCCTGTGCGGTAGCAGTTCGCTACAGGCTCAATGACCCAGTTGATATTAAGGCCGACCAGGTTGAGCAATTCCCGGCCGATCATTGTAACTTCCGCGGTGTCGATCCCATAAGGACAGAAGACCGAGCAGCGTCTACACTCGGTGCACTGGAAGAAGTAATAAAACCATTCTTTCAGCACATCGATGGTCAACTCACGACCGCCTCCAAGACGACCAAGCATCTTGCCGAGCAATGTAAAATCGTTTCGATAAACGCTTCGGATAAGTTCGGCCCTTAGGACCGGCATATTTTTTGGATCACCCGATCCTATGAAAAAATGGCATTTGTCCGCACATGCGCCACATCGAACACAGATATCCATGAATAGTCGGAAAGACCGATATTTTTCGAGCCGTTCCTTCATCCCCTGCAATATTATTTCTTTCCAGTTTTCAGGTAACTTCCAATCCTCGTCAGCCGGAGACCATTGACGCGGGTTCGCTAATCCAAGGATTTTAAGGTTCTTCCCAGCAGCGGGGTAACTGTACGTGCCGTTCCTGAAAACAGTGGGAGTATCCATCCACCCTGTCTCGGGGGGCTTGTTCAGGTCTATGTTCATCAAATCCTGAGGTTTCGGTAAATCGTGTAGCTCCATGGTTACTCCTTATCCACAGGGATGCCGCATTCTTTCATCTTCTCCCTGTAATCGTTTTCATATTCTTCGTAAGTATGAACTTTTACCGGATAATTCCACGGATTCACATAACGCTCACTTCGGTTGACGTTAGCAAGGTTTCTGGTGGGGCTCAGGAAGACGCCACCGGCGTGCATCAACTTGGAGAATGGGAAATAAGCGATTAGAACACTAACCAGGAAGAGATGGACATAGAAAATCGGATGAATCCCTGGAGGCGGGGCCGGGTGAAGTGTGAACAAACTTATCGCAAGCGACTTAACGCCAAGTAGGTCCACCTTGAAGAAATTTCTCATCAGGACCCCGGAAATTCCAATACCCAGTATCAGGAACAGGGCAAAATAATCTGCCGGTAGTGAGATGTAGCGAACTTGAGGCAAGCCTACTCTTCTCAAGAAGAGTAGCGTTACTGCGCCCAGGAAAAGGAGATCGCTAATAAACACCGTAGGAACCATGATCTGGAAGAAGCCGTCCACGGATGTGATCGCTTCCACAAAGGAAGGTATAGGTTCCATAAAGAATCTCAGGTGCCGCAGCACAATTATCAAGAACGAATAATGGAACAGGATCCCGAAAAGCCACAGCCATTTTGCCGATGCGTAAGCGGCTTTCGGCCCTTCTCTTAACTCAGCCTTGCTGTTTCTGAAAAGAGACCGAAACAAGAAGACTTCGAGAAACATTCTGCCGATAACACCCCACGTGTTGTAAGGGCAATCAAGATTATCGGCCTTTATCCAAGGCAGAGACTTACCCTGCCCGCATGTTGTTGGAATACGAAAAGGGACGGGAACTCTTGCCCAATCCACAATCCGGTAAACAACCCCGATAATGAAAATGGCTAACGCTATGTAAGGAATGATAACTCCAAACACTGAATCAAGGCCTATGGCCCCGACTCCGAACCAGGAGACCGCCACCAACGCCGCCACCGCTATCAGGGCCGAAACTAAAGAAAACAATGCGTTCATTCGACCACCTCGATTAACTTAACACTGTTTTATTGCCTACACAGGGGCGCTACCATTCGTGAGGCGCCCCATATTTCATGCATGCTCGTTCCAATATTCGGGATGTTCTGTTCCTGATTTCCATGGCCCTTATTTCGAAAAGCTTTTCACGGCATTTCATGTACATATTGAAGGCATGTAAAGCCAGCGAGTCTATCCGCGAATCTATATCGAAAAGCTCCTGAAGATCATTCTTATCCTTTAGAGCGTCTCTAAGGAGAGTTTCTCTTATCACTCTCTTCAATAAAAAGATGAACCCCACTGCGTCCGACGCTGAAAATTGCTGAACAGCGCGAATCCTTATCACATCATCCAAACGTCGAACAACATCAGGGGACAGATCTTTGTCCCCGCTCATTATCCATTTGTAGAGCGTTTCCGCGCCATTAAGGATAGCTGCCCCGACCGGATTTGCGAACTGATTCTTCTGATTTTTCATAAAGGAACCGCCTTCAGGCGGGTATGTATCAATGGTAAGTTCGATCCAGCGTTTAACTATATCTTTTTTCTTTTCTAAAATGAGATCTCTCAACATTATTCCTTGCGCACTCTTTTTTGCAGGCCGCGGACGATGACCCTTTTAAACTGCTGCAAACCCAACCACATAGAACGATAAACAAATCTACGTGATCAATTCTCGTCAGCGTAACTGAAAGATCCTGCACAAAAGCGCCATTTACTCTTTCAGCCGGGCCGCGTTGTACCTTGTAAGCCACCTCTTTCAGTTGGATGAATCCGGTTCACACCTCACTTCGGATGTCGATGGCCACTAGTTTTAGTGTTCTATTAGACACTTGGTTTACAGCCCGGGTGGGGTTTAGCCATGTCCAAGGTAAGAATTTTAAGGTTATACGCGTATACTTTCCAGGCCGAATTGTCAAGTTTTTTGGCATGTTTTTTAGAACCGATCTTGTCTGAGTGCGTCTAAAAAAATCCCATAACGAATCAACTTTTGACGACTGAGAACAATGCTGTAATTTATTACCGGGTAAAGTATGTGACGTTTCAAAACAAATATTAGGAGAAACAGCGATGATAAAGTTCAATGGAATAAATCATCTTGCCATGGTTACTTCCGACATGGACAAGACTATCCGGTACTGGCGGGACCTTCTGGGATTCCGATTGGTAGCGGGTCTTGGCGCGCCCGGGTACAGACACTACTTCTTTGAAATATCCAGCACCGATCTCATCGCCTTTTTTGAATGGGATGGAGCGGAACCCGCTATCGAAAAGGACCACGGCGCCCCTGTTAAGGGTCCTGTCATATTTGACCATGTTTCTTTCGGGGTCGAAGAAATTGATGATCTCTGGGAACTACGGGAAAAACTAAATGCCGCAGGTTTTTGGGTCTCAGAAATGGTAGACCACGGTTTTATTTACTCAATTTATTCTTTTGATCCAAACAATATACCGGTTGAATTCAGCTACAGTGTTAGAGGAGAAGAGATAAGGCGAACCCCGGCGATGGTTGATAAAAAACCTTCAGAGATTACTAATGAGGGACCTGAACCACAACCGGGAAAATGGCCTGAACCGGCTCACCCCCCCTATGGCGAAGACAGAAAGATCTATCCCGGTGCCGGCAGTGAGTTGTTTCACGGGATAAAGAAATAGTATTAGCGACTTGCGCTTGATAGTAACCGGCCCAGGTACGGTTCTACGATTTTAACGGCGTTGTTACCGCAAAGTTCATGACAACAGAAACATGAGATACATTTTCGTCGGTCGATCTTCGTGGCGCCATTCTTCACGTAAATCGCGCCTGGAGGACAGTGGCTCATGCATACTCCGCAATTTTGACAGACAAAAGTGTCTATAGCCGGTTTAGTTATAATATGGTTTTCCAGGAATCTGCGTACCGGGTTGCAATACGACAGGTTCCACGCCATGGACATAGATTTTGGCCGCTCAAAATCAGTTAGAGGGAATTCGTTGAGTTCATCGCCAATTACCTCAATGCGGGAAAGGTCGGTGATACCTAGCCCCATTTGCTCTCCTATGATACTGGTTCGAAGCGCCTCGATCGGGAAATCCAGGAGTGTAGCTATTACAGTATTAAGAGCAACCGGGTCCCGGCCTGCCGCGACAAGTCCAATGAATCTCGGTTTGCCGCTGTTCGGGCCATTACCTTCCATGCCCAGGATACCGTCGACAATGGAAATCGCCGGCCGTATTTGCTCGAAGATTTGAACAAGGACTGTGGCGAAATCGTCGATATTCTTGCCCGCTCGAAGATGCCATGAGGCTTTATCGGTCCCTACAACTACACCGAACAAATTCTTTACCGCTAAAGTCAGGCCCATCTGACAATGCGTTTTGACCTTTGGCAAATTAATTACCTTGTCAAATTCAAATACTTCTTCAGCCAAGTCCAGACGGCGATAGACGCGACCATCGGAACAGTCCAGACTTCGCCTCTTGGTGAATGGACACGGCTTGATGTCCATGTTTCGCATAAAATCATCATAACCGGACTTAGAAAGGACCTTGTTCAGGTTTCCAAGTGGCGGGCTATCGCCCAGGGAGACTTTTGCGCCATGATCGATAATCAGGGAAGCAACGGCTTCCACAAACGCGGGATGGGTTACAGCGGCTTGTTGTGGATTTGCAGACCGAAGCAAGTTAGGCTTTAGAAGGACTTTGTCGGACCTACCGACAATGGCGCCAAATCCTCCGATATTATTTACGCAATCGTATATGATTTGTTTCAGGCTTGAGACGCCGTAATCCGGAGCCTTTCCGATACTCACCAGCGGTTTCATCTACAGCCTCTAAAGCAAAAAGTTTGATTTGTCCGCGTAGGAAATAACAGCGAATTTGGAGAATAGCTGAACAAAAAATGTATTTCAATCTACGATAACGCGATAAATCAGCTATTTCGGCTTGACCTCACGTTGAATCTCGCTATACTAAATGAAATAGGTCTGGAGTTCTTTAACAGGAACCCGGAACATACTTAGATAGTCATACAAATTAGAATCCGCTTGGATCGTAGCGACCGGGACGGAAGGAAATAAGTAGTAGCGCTGTAGGCCTTCCCCACGGGAAGGCTTTTTTTATGGCTGAGATAATGAAAACAATAACTTCCATACATGACATGACAACGTGGGCAAGGGATCGCGTACTGAATAGGGAATCTATAGGCTTTGTCCCCACTATGGGTTATCTGCATGACGGGCACTTGAGCCTTGTCAAAAGGGCACGCAGTGAAAATGACGCGGTTGTAGCAAGTGTGTTTGTTAATCCGACACAATTCGGCCAAAATGAAGACTTCACTGTTTACCCTAGAGATCCGGATGGGGACTCGGAAAAACTCAGGTCAGGCGGCGTGGACGTATTGTTCATACCAGAGGCTGATGAGTTATATGGCCAGGATTACGAGACATACGTCGAACTGGAACGATTGCCCCTACCTCTTTGCGGCAAATCGCGGCCGGGTCATTTCAGGGGTGTGGCCACGGTAGTCCTCAAGCTATTCAATATTGTGTTACCCAACAACGCCTATTTTGGCAGTAAGGACTTCCAGCAGCTTCAAGTCATCAGGAGAATGGTCAGGGATCTTAATGTCAGCACAATGATCGTAGGGTGTCCGACTGTCAGGGAGCCGGACGGCCTAGCCATGAGTTCACGCAACGCTTATCTATCTCCTGTCGAAAGGAAGCAGGCAATTTGCCTTCACGATGCTCTAATGATTGCCAAGGGGTTATTTGACAAGACTGAAACGGACGCGTCAGTGTACATCAAGGCAATGAAGGACAGGATCACAGAGGAGTCCGATGCAAGGCCGGATTACATAAGTCTTGTAGATCCGGAAACCTTGGAAGATCTTCCGACTGTAAAGGACGCTGCCCTGGCGGTCATGGCCGTTAAGATAGGAAAAACCAGATTAATAGACAATATGTCGCTGGCCGGATAGGCCGGTATATAGGTAATGCGAACACAAGGAATTCGATAAGTAAGAATTTACGATAACGAAATCCTCCAGATCTTACAAATTTGGGAGAATTCCAATGCAAAGAACAATGCTTAAGTCAAAGATACATCGGGCGACTGTGACCGGTGCTTGCGTTGATTACGAAGGAAGCGTCACCATAGATTCACGCCTTCTCGAAGCGGCGGACATACTAGAATATGAACAGGTCCAAATTTATAATGTCTCGAATGGGGAGCGTTTCGCCACGTATGTAATTCATGGCGAGCCGGATTCCGGGGTGATCTGCCTGAACGGGGCCGCTGCCCGTAAGGTTTCCGTGCGCGACTTGGTTATAATCTGTTCGTATGTGAACTTAGACGACGCGAAATGCAGGAATCACAGAGCCACCAATGTTTTCGTCGACAAGGACAACAAGATCACCAGGATGCATTGATTACTGGAGTTTGATCATGTTTCAGACAAAGGTTTCGGATCTCTTAGGCATCGATTACCCCATAGTCGGTGGCGCAATGATGTGGATAAGCAATGCGGAATTCACGGCCGCTATTTCTAACGCCGGCGGACTGGGAATTCTCGCCTCGGCGATGTTTCAAAGCCGTGACGAATTTGCTAGGGCCGTGGACAGGGTCTTAGAGCTTACGGACAAACCGTTTGCGGTCAACCTTAACCTGTTCCCCGCGATGCGCCCCATTGACAACAATGATTATCTGGATGTCCTGTTGGAAAAGGGCGTCAAGATCGTGGAAACGTCTGGTCATGCAGCGCCTGTAGACCTTTGCGGTCGGTTCAAGGAATCCGGTCTAATATGGATTCACAAGTGTGTTGGGGTTCGATATGCTCTTAAAGTCGAGGAAATGGGCACTGACATCATAACCGTGGTGGGGTACGAGAACGGCGGAGCCACCGGCAAACTCGACATCGGCACGCTTGTTCTCGTGCCACGCGTTGCTGAAAGCGTAAACGTGCCGGTAATCGGCGGCGGCGGGGTATGTGACGGGAGGAGTTTTCTCGCTATCCTCGCTCTAGGAGCCGAGGGAGTAATTATGGGCACTCGATTACTTACCACACAGGAAGCGCCGATTCACGACAATTTAAAACAAGCCCTGATTAACGCGGAAGAACTCGATACGATGCTGATCATGCGGTCAGTGGGATCTACCCATAGGGTCTGGGACAATTATGCTGCCCGGAAATGCGCCGAGCTGGAGGCCGGCCGGTGTGGCCTGCCTGAACTCCTAGAGGTTGCTGCCGGAGCCAAGGCCAGGAAGATGTATGATGAAGGCGATCTCGATGCAGGAATCATTTCATGTGGACAGTGTGTGGGGCGCTGTCATGATATCCCGACAGTGAAGGAACTTTTCGACCGCATTATTATGGAGGCCACTTCAATAACAGCCAAGCTGGCTGCGGATCTACCTTCCAATTAGGCTTAGCCGGTCAAAGACTTAAGACTTAATGTAATCTCTAGTCAACTATAACGCTCTCCTCTTCTCAGCGGGCTTGGGTTTTGATCCCTCCATACGCTGTGGCCCTGATCCGCTTGCCACAATAAGCTCCTTCTTCTCGAAACCTCTCTGGAAAACAATTTTGCCGTTATCGCCATACAACAGAATTGACACCCTAGCGAGCCCCGCGCTCGGACGTATGTCACCATAAGGCAACTCTACTCTGGAGTTATGCTTGAATGATATGTTCTCGCCCTCACGGAAATCCGAAGGCAAGTCACCTTCTCCAAGGTTGGTCTTATCAGGATAAACGTATATCTTTGTTTCGCCTCTCTTGTCCTGCATCTCTACAAACACAAAAAGATATCCGGAAAACATGATGTCGGAATGGTCCTTTATTAGTCGGAAACTCAAGGTTCCTGAACTTGGTCCGCCGGGTTTTACCGTAACATCCTGAGCGTTAAAATTTACTATTGGAGAGGCCCCACCTTCCCTCTGGGTCCCAATCGCCTGGACTCGAGCCGCTGTGCTCGAACCCCCTGCCCCGTCATCTAGCGCACTTCTTGCCGTTGAACCTGCGCCGGCTTGGGACTGCTGAGGTTTACGCAGACCTGAAGTCAGGTCTCCTTCAAGTTTTTCAGATGATTGGAGAGAAGACGAAGCGCTATCTGCCTGAGAATCCTGATCTGACGAGTCGGCTCCATCGGATCCTTTCTTGTTACCGTATGAACCGGATTCTTGAACTCCGGCCCCTGATCCTGCAGAGCCTGAGTAACCCTTCTTAGAAGTGGATAACGCGGACACCTGGTCTGGGCTCTGCTGTCGCAAGGCGGCAACATCGGCAATACCCTTTGTGTGGCCGCCTGCCGTCAAAGAAGTGTATCCCCAAAGTCCATAGAACGCTGAATAAACACCGAACGCTGCCAGACAGACAATGATCGCCGTTCCCGCAAGTCCAATCCGAAATCTCTTGGAAGTCATCTTATATTGTTTCGGTCCGCGTCGTTCGTTGATCACGACAACCGAAAACCCGGTATTAGCTCGGGGTTTGTGAGAGGGAATTAGAGGCGTATCCTTGTAAGGATCTCCAATCTTCCGATATGATTTAGAGCCCCTTATTCTTTCGAGGAACCTGGACCACAAATTTGCGACCTTTGTCACGATAGTCATCTCCTTGAAAGGATTGATCAAACTTAAGGATAATCTTGTCATTTTCCCTCTTTACTTCAAGGTTGTCTGATACTACTCTGAGTCTGACAATTTTGTTTGAGCATATTGTCCCGGTTTTAAGGAACTAGTTTACTTTAATTGCCTTAAACCTAAAATTGGCATTATACATTTTATTGAACCTGTCAAGATTCTTTTGCAATATATTAATTAAATACTCGCTCGAATGTTGCGTCAACCCATCTCAAGGCATGAGAAAGATCGAATGCCGACTCGATCTCATCCATTGTCAGAATTTCCGTGACCTCAGAATCGCTGAGGACAACATTCTTAAAATTCAGGCCATTTTCCCATGCTTTCATCGCGTTCCTCTGGGTCAGGAAGTACGCGCGTTCTCGCGTCAGCCCTTTATCCACAAGTCTTAACATGATGGATTCTGAAAATATCAACCCCCGGCTCGATTCAAGGTTTGCCGTCATGCGATCCTCAAAAATCCGCATGTTCTTGATAACCGTGGTCATTCTCGAGAGCATGAAATCCACGAGAATTGTGGCGTCAGGCGCTATTATTCTTTCAACCGACGAGTGAGAAATATCTCTCTCGTGCCAAAGAGGAATGTTCTCCATGGCTGACAATGAATAACCACGGACCACTCGAGCGAGTCCGCACAGGTTTTCGGTCAGTACAGGATTCCTCTTATGAGGCATTGCTGATGATCCCTTTTGGCCTGGGTGAAAGAATTCTTCAACCTCATTTACTTCCGATCGTTGCAAATGCCGGATCTCCATTGCGATCTTTTCGATACTTGAGGCTATTAGAGCCAGTGTAGCGAAATACTCCGCATGACGGTCCCGCTGAATAATCTGATTGGATACTGCCGCCGGTTCCAGACCCAGGTTCGTTAAAATTTCGGCTTCCATTTTAGGATCCAGATGCGCATACGTCCCTACCGCGCCGGAAATCTTACCCACTGAGATGGTCTCAAGCGCAGCGTCCCATCTCTTGAGATTTCGTCCCATTTCAGAATAGAATATTGC
>JAPLJJ010000177.1 GCA_026388665.1 Deltaproteobacteria bacterium | reverse complement strand
GCTCACGTGGTAAGCCGAAACTTGCAGCCTGGGCTGTAACCGCATACGAACTGAAAATTGATGAGACCGTGAATTTGCTCTGCTCCTGTGTTCGAAGACGGACCCTGATCCAAGGTGTCGCGATAGGGGATGATCTCGCCTATTGGTCGGAAGCCCTTCGTTTTGCAGGCGGCCTCGTGGCCGGTCAGCAGTACCTCCCGCAAGTCATTATGGATGGTCAGGAGTTTCATGCTAAATGGGAAGCTATATTTTCGGCGGAGGATACCGAACGTCTAACGGGCCTTGCTCAGCGTATGCCCCCGGTTGCTCGGGCGATGAGTGGTTCTGATTCGACTTCGCCACCGGCATCCAACCCGCTTGATCTGTTGAAACGATTTGTGGGCCATGTAGTAGATTATCTGGTCCGTTCCTCCAATCCTGACCAGCTTTGCTTTCCAAAAAGCCGCAAAACCGTTTCTTTTGACAGCGTTCACGACGCCTGGCTCCATGCGTTGCAATCCCAGGAGAGCCTGATCTATGGCGACGCGTCTGAACTAAGTCAGCTTTGGGGGCAGGTTCGTGAATGGAATCGCCCAATCGCGGTTACGAATCTTTCCCCTATTCGTCTTTGCTTCCGACTCGAGGAGCCCTCACTGCCAGAGAATATTCAAAAGAATCGGAGGGCTGTTCTCGATGAGAACTGGCAAATCCGTTATTTAATTCAGTCATGCAATGACCCCAGTCTTATTATCCCGGCGCTCGACGCATGGAACCCCAAGGCCAAGACTACAGCGGCGCTTAAAACGAACCGTTCCGCACTCAAGGAGTATCTCCTGTTGTCCTTGGGCCAGGCGGGCGGTATTTGCCCCAGGATCGCAGAGAGTCTCAAATCCGCTCAGCCGGGTGGCTACACATTAGACCCTGTAAGCGCATACGATTTCCTGACGGAAAAGGCTGCATTGCTTCAGCAGTCTGGATTTACAGTTATGTTACCGGGCTGGTGGACCCGTACCGGGGCCAAGGCCCGAATATCACTCAAGGCCAATGCAAAGAGCCCGAAGTTG
Organism: Deltaproteobacteria bacterium; assembly: GCA_026388665.1. Lineage (GTDB taxonomy): Bacteria > Desulfobacterota > Desulfomonilia > Desulfomonilales > Desulfomonilaceae > CAJBEZ01. Next base: position 6,814 of record JAPLJJ010000177.1, on the reverse strand, counting down.
CAGGCTTCAGGCGGTCTATCTATCGGGAGGATAGTCGAATTCGATTGGGAGGTGGCCCTTGGCGGAGAAAAACTGAGCCTCGCGGAACTGGAAGCGCTTGCCAAGCTAAAGTCTCCCCTTGTCCAGCTACGAGGGCAATGGGTGGAAGTCAACGCTGACGAGATCCAGGCGGCCATTGACTCCTGGAAAAAGAAGGAATCGGCCAAAGCCACTGTGGGTGACCTAATCAAGATGGCTATCGGGGCTAAGGATGCCCCCAGGGGATTACAGTTCGAAGGGGTTACCGCCACCGGTTGGGTTGGTAACCTGCTTAAACAACTTGAAGGAAGTGCTCCCCTTGAACAACTGGCTCCCGCAGATTCCTTCAACGGAACTCTTCGCCCTTATCAGGCAAGAGGTTTTTCCTGGCTTGCGTTCCTGGCCGGATGGGGAATGGGCGCTTGCCTGGCCGACGATATGGGACTCGGGAAAACCGTTCAGACCCTGGTCCTCATACAACGTAATCGTGAATCCAACGAAGACCGTCCTGTTCTGCTCGTGTGCCCTACGACAGTGGTCAACAACTGGCAAAAGGAGGCCGCTCGATTCACACCTGAACTCCCGGTCTTGGTTCATCACGGAATAGGAAGAAACAAGGAGGAGGCATTCAAGAAACAGGTCCGCGCGAATGCAATAGTGATTATGAGTTATGGGCTTCTTCACCGTGACCTAAAGTTTCTGCAGGAAGTTGATTGGGCAGGCCTGGTCCTTGACGAGGCCCAAAACATTAAGAACCCCGAGACCAAGCAGGCCAAGGCAGCGCGATCATTAAAGGCGGATTATCGAATCGCCCTCACCGGAACACCTGTAGAGAACAACGTAGGGGATTTGTGGTCCATCATGGAATTTCTCAATCCGAATTTCCTTGGAACACAAACCGAATTCAAGCGGAGGTTCTTTGTCCCCATACAAGCCGAGCATAGCCACGTTGCCGCCGAAAGACTAAAACGCATAACCGGGCCGTTTGTTCTGCGACGCCTGAAAACAGACAAATCAATTATCTCGGACCTTCCGGAAAAGCTCGAGATGAAGGTCATGTGTCCGCTCACAAAGGAACAGGCTTCTCTTTACACAGCGGTGGTCAGAGAAACGGAGGAGGCGCTGAAATCCTCCGAAGGCATACAACGTAAAGGGCTTGTTTTGGCGACTCTCTCTAAACTCAAGCAAGTTTGCAACCACCCGGCACAGTTCCTTAAAGACAACTCATCTATCCCGGGACGTTCGGGCAAGCTGTCGAGACTTACCGAGATGTTGGAGGAAATCATTGAAGTAGGGGAAAAGGCCCTGGTCTTTAGCCAATTTGCCGAGATGGGCAAGCTCCTTCAAAAGTATCTCATGGAAACATTCGGACGCGAGGCGCTTTTTCTTCATGGCGGAGTCACAAAAATCCAGCGGGATCGGATGGTGGAACGTTACCAATCTGACGGGGACGGTCCGTCTATCTTTATCCTCTCCCTCAAAGCCGGTGGAACTGGTCTCAATCTGACTGCGGCAAATCATGTTTTCCACTTTGATCGATGGTGGAACCCGGCAGTAGAGAACCAGGCCACGGACCGAGCCTTCCGTATTGGTCAGACACGCAATGTGCAGGTTCACAAGTTCGTATGCGCAGGGACACTGGAAGAGAAGATTGATGATATGATCGAACAAAAGAAGGAGATTGCCGAGAACGTTGTCGGCGCCGGCGAAGGATGGATTACGGAGCTGTCGAACAAGGACTTGAAAGAACTCTGGAAACTTCATAAGGAAGCCATAGGAGACTAACATGAGCAGTTGGTACTATCGCGATTACTACACACCGTCCGTCCCTCACCGAGTCAAAGGCGGTATCAAGGCCCAGACCAAAAGAGGATCATTCGGGCAAAGCTGGTGGGCAAAACGCTGGATCGCCGTCCTGGAGAGCTTCAACATCGGGGCTAGACTCGGACGAGGGCGTTCTTACGCTCGCAGTGGTCAAGTAGTATCAATTGACATCGGGAAGGGATTAGTGACCGCAGAAGTTCAGGGTTCCAGGAAGACACCGTATTCCGTGAAGATCAACGTCAAAACGCTCTCGGAATCGGAGTGGAAAAAAATAGCCAGGGCACTGTCCGGTCAGGCGTTCTTCATCGCCAAACTTCTGGCGGGTGAGATGCCTGAGAATATTGAGGATGTCTTCAAGGCGGTCAAGCTAACACTTTTCCCGGATAAATTGAAAGATCTCACGACGAATTGCTCGTGTCCGGATTGGTCCAATCCCTGTAAGCATATTGCGGCTGTATATTATCTGCTGGGAGAGGAGTTTGACAGGGACCCCTTCTTGATTTTCAAGTTAAGAGGGATGGATAGGGATCAACTTCTGTCGATCATGGACGTTTCATCGGTTCCCAATAAGACTGATCTGACGATGCCGGAACCCGTTCAAGAACCGGAACAGGATACCCAGTTACCGCCTGAACCGCTCACATCAGACCCCATGTCATTTTGGGGGCAAGCCAAGACCAACGATGTCGTCAGCGCCGAGGTCTCTGTCCCGACAGTTGCAGGGGCCCTCGCCAAGAGGCTTGGAGGTTTTCCGCTCTGGCGAGGACAACAGAATTTTCTTGAGTTCCTGGAGAAAGTTTACGCCAAAGCGTCTCCAGTCGGGCTTGAGATATTTCTTGGCGAAACTGGAACCGACGCCTCACTCAAATAATATCTTTATGGTAGCTTTGGACTGATCGAATCTCACCCTGTCTATTCTGGACCGCCCGTATACCCCGAGCCGCGGCAAATGCGGCAGCCAACGTAGTGATATAGGGGGCCTTGTACCGGATAGCAGCTTTTCGGATATAGGAATCGTCATCTTTACTGAGCTTGCCACTTGGTGTGTTGATTACCAAATGTATTTCTCGGTTCTTAATATGATCCACAATATTGGGCCGGCCCTCATTTAGCTTGTGGACACGCTCCGATTTGACCCCGTGTTTCGTGAGGTATCCGTGCGTTCCATCAGTCGCCTTTATACCGAACCCAAGCTCAACAAATTGCCTGGCCACTTCCAACACGGCCGGTCTTTCCTTGTCTGTCACTGAGATTAGCACCGTGCCGACCAAGGGCAGTGGTCCCTGTGTCGCCTCCTGGGCTTTGTAAAAGGCTAGCCCGAAAGAATCGGCCAATCCAAGGACCTCACCGGTAGAGCGCATCTCCGGCCCAAGAATCGGGTCAACCTCTGGAAACATGTTGAACGGGAACACAGCTTCTTTCACTCCATAATGAGATATCAACTTGGGCTTGATGTCAAAATCCGCAAGCTTCTTACCCAACATTATTTGAGTAGCCATTCGCGCCATAGCGATGTTGCAGACCTTTGAAACCAGAGGTACTGTTCGGGATGCCCTTGGGTTGGCTTCAAGGATATAGACTGTGTCATTCGCTATAGCGTACTGGATGTTCATCAAGCCCACCACACCGAGTTCGATCGCAATCTTTCGAGTATATTCGTAGATGGTCTCCAGGTGCTTGGCCGGGATACTAATAGGGGGAATCACACACGCTGAGTCTCCAGAATGCACACCCGCTAATTCTATGTGTTCCATTACAGCGGGCACGAAGGCGTCCGTGCCGTCGGACACAGCGTCGGCCTCAGCTTCAATAGCCCTTTCAAGGAACCTGTCAATCAAGATGGGCCGATTAGGACTTACCCCGACTGCAACCGCCACGTAATGCCGTAGCATATCCTCGTCGTGAATGACTTCCATAGCCCTGCCGCCAAGCACGTAAGAGGGCCTCACCATTAAGGGGTATCCAATATCCTTCGCGATCTCGAGCGCTTCTTCGAGGTTACACGCCATGCCCGAGTCCGGCTGAGGAATCCCAAGTTTTCGCATCATTTTGCGAAAACGATCTCTGTCCTCAGCAAGGTCAATAACATCAGGAGATGTCCCGATTATTCGTACCCCCGCCTCTGCCAGTTCACTCGCGATATTTAGAGGGGTCTGACCGCCAAACTGCACAATAACTCCCTCGGGCTTCTCTTTTTCATAAATGCTCAGCACATCCTCTACTGTTAGCGGTTCAAAATACAACTTGTCGGAAGTATCATAATCAGTGGAAACAGTCTCGGGGTTACAATTGACCATAATGGACTCGAAACCCATGTCTTTGATCGCAAATGCGGCATGAACGCAGCAGTAGTCGAACTCTATACCTTGCCCGATCCGGTTGGGCCCGCCGCCGAGAACCATTATCTTGGGCCGGGAACTCGACTCCACTTTATCTGGCGCATTATAGGTCGAGTAATAGTATGCGCTATTTTCCACACCGCTGACCGGCACGGACTCCCATGCTTCGACGACCCCTATTGACTTGCGTTTGGCCCTGATGTCCTTCTCCGGAACATTGAGTAGCTTAGCCAGGTAACGATCAGAGAACCCATCTTTCTTGGCCTGCTCAAGAAGAGTGTCGGGGAAATCTTTCCCTTTGAACTTAAGGATTTCCTCTTCAATCTCTACCAGTTCTTTCATCTGCTGGATGAACCAGGGTTTGATGTATGTTTTTTTATAGAGGGTATCAATAGTAGCGCCCTTGCGTAAGGCTTCATACATTATGAACTGCCGTTCGCTCGATGGTTCGGCCAGTAAATCCAACAAGGCTTCCAATGGCTTCTCGTGAAAGTCCTTGGCAAAACCCAGTCCGTATCGGCCTATTTCCAGTGACCGGATTGACTTCTGGAACGATTCTTTGTACGTCTTGCCAATGCTCATGACCTCGCCCACGGCTCGCATCTGCGTCCCCAGCTTGTCTTCCGCTCCCGGAAACTTCTCAAAAGCCCACCGGGCGAACTTGACTACCACATAGTCTCCCCAGGGAGTGTATTTATCGAGCGTTCCCTCTCTCCAATACGGGATTTCATCAAGGTTCATGCCACCGGCAAGCATTGCCGAGATTAGGGCAATAGGGAATCCTGTGGCCTTGGACGCCAACGCTGATGAGCGCGAGGTCCGAGGATTAATCTCGATGACAACAACCCGCCCGGTTTTCGGGTCGTGTGCGAACTGTATATTCGTCCCGCCTATCACCTGTATTGCTTCTACGATGTCGTATGAATATTTCTGGAGCCGCTTCTGCAACTCCGGATCTATAGTGAGCATTGGAGCGGTACAGTACGAGTCTCCTGTATGGACCCCCATGGCGTCGACATTTTCGATGAAGCAGACCGTAATCATTTGGTTCTTGGCGTCCCGAACCACTTCAAGTTCAAGCTCCTCCCAGCCCAGGACAGACTCCTCCACCAGGATCTGGCCGACAATACTGGCCGCAATACCGCGACTGGCTATGACTCTAAGCTCTTCCACGTTGTAGACTAGGCCCCCACCGGTTCCTCCCATTGTGTAGGCCGGCCGGATAACCACGGGGTAGCCAAGTTCCTCTGCTATTTTTTCGGCTTCTGCAACGCTGAATGCAGGGTCACTTTTCGGCATTTCGATGCCGAGACGATTCATGGTTTCCTTAAATGCGATCCGGTCCTCGCCTCGTTCAATCGCGTCTGCCTGAACCCCTATTATTTTGACGCCGTATTTATCAAGAACGCCCGCTTTATAGAGTTCCGAAGAAAGGTTCAAACCTGATTGACCACCCAGGTTGGGCAACAGAGCGTCGGGCCTTTCCTTTTCAATGATTTTGGTCATGGTTTTCAGGTTGAGAGGCTCAATGTAAGTAACGTCCGACATACCAGGGTCAGTCATTATGGTCGCAGGGTTGGAGTTAACCAGAACAATCTCATAGCCCAGTTTCCTGAGCGCCTTACAGGCCTGTGTGCCGGAGTAATCGAATTCGCAGGCCTGGCCTATTATAATGGGGCCGGAACCAATGATCATAACCTTTTTAATGTCGTCGCGTCTTGGCATATCGAACTTCCCCTCATAGTTTGAGTAACAGTTTTGGAGCAACTATCATTGATACTAAATAGAGAGATTAAGGGCAATCCAAAAGTGTGGAATCTGAATTCTGCGTTCGAAATAACAGAGGGGGTGTGATCTCGACGATGCCAGGCAAGGAAAGATCTGTCTCAGCAGTGGGATGGATTGCTCACTGCGTTCGAAATGACATTCATCCGGGAATACTATATCATGCTGAAGCCCGATCCACGTTTACCTGCGAATATTGCCCCAGAAAGGATGTCGCACGTGTTTCGGACCAATACTCGCCATCGTGGTTGAGGCTCATGAATCCCACGTGACCGCCATGTTTCGGGATCTCGAGGAACAGGTTGGGATTCATTTTCGCTTCTTCAGTGGGATAACACGAGGTCGAAAGGAATGGATCATCCGCGGCGTTTATCAATAGAGTAGGAATTGCGATTCCCATCAGAAACTGTTTACTTGAAGATCTCCTGTAATAGTCGTCGGCATCTTTGAATCCGTGAAGAGGGGCCGTATACCTGTCGTCAAATTCCTCGAGGGTCTTGATATTATCGTAACCTACAACACTAATTTTATCGGGTGCCATCAGGGACTTGGCTTCTATTTTCCGCCGCAGCATCCTGAGAAATCTTCTTTTGTACGGGCTATTTGTTAATTCCGCTAGGCGGACGGAACAAGCCTTGAGATCACATGGCACCGAGACGGTGACCGCAGCTTTGATCAACCCCGGAGCGCCTGTGCCTTGTTCTCCAAGGTACTTCAGAATCGCATTGCCACCAAGGCTGAATCCCACCAGCGCTAATTCAGAATACTTTCCCAGAGTCTCGACATGTTGGATCACCGTTTGCAAGTCCTCGGTTTCGCCACTGTGATACATTCTCAGTTTTCTGTTG
>JAPLJJ010000101.1 GCA_026388665.1 Deltaproteobacteria bacterium | reverse complement strand
CAAGAAAGACCAGGACAGTTTCCTAGAATTATGTCTCGCCAAATGGCTATTTATTACAGCAATTGCGCAATGGTTGCCACCACCCCGAAAGATATCTCGTTAATTTTCGGAAGATACGTGCCGGCCAACAACCCAGACGGTGAGCAAACAATGGCCGAATTGTATGAACGTCACATTTACATGACTGTCGAACAAGCTGAAGAACTTGCCAAAACACTGACTAAGACCATTGAGATGTTCAAATCTCGAGAAAAATGACAACTTGGGGGCATATTAGGAATTTTGTGTGATGGCCGTTCTTGTGATTGGTCATGATGTCTTTAGGTGTTCGGTGACAACTGAGCCGTCACAATTAAATGTAGAACTTCTATAAAGAGGCCCGATTCATCGCCGTTCGATTATGAAGCTGATTACTATCGAACAATTTGCTATTCAAATACACCACTAAAACAAATCAGTTACTCAAAACAATAGGTCTGGTGACTTTAAGAACCAACTGATTTCTGCAATTACATGCAAGTCAGGTCCTCACAAGCTCGGCCTGAAGCCCATGACGATGGGGACGAAACAGTGTGATAGGTCCTGTTGACCGGTATCAACGAAAACATCTGTAGTGTCATTTCCGGTTTCCGCCATATTACCTGAACGTCATATTTAAAATTCTCTTGGAGCAGCATAGAAACTATCTCCATTTCACCTGACTGACCATCATTAAACTGTATAATCCTCTCTATAAGTCTTTTGTAGAGTTGTGGTTCTCTGTGTCTGATATGACTGACAGCCAGCATCCAAGCGTTAACGTTACCTTTGTGACTGCCATCATAATCAGGTAGAGTGAAGTACGTGTCATTGAGTTCAAATGTTTTGATAACTTTCATTTTCGATTCCTGCATAAAATCAGAAAAATATATGGTTTTCTCTCGAAAACTCGTCTGGTCCTATCATTGACTCGAACTATTTTCAATCATTCTTTTGCGATTTTAGTATATTGCGATTATTATTTAAGTTATAACATCATAAAGCAGTGGTAACAGGCTTGAGATAGAAGATGTAAGCCAATATGAATCAACCATCATATGAAATTTGCAGCAGAATTCTTATCCCGGCCACTTAAGAAGAAGGTGAAATCATGGATGTCTTTGAAACCGAGAATTGTGACTGGGAATACACTGTGATTTGCAACGATGGGACGAATATCACCGTCTACGAATCGGAAATATCCTATTAAGATTGTAGATATGTATTTTTATCATGAGCTTTGGGGAAAATCGGGGCTCATTAAGAAACGCTGAAACATCTGAAGAGCATTGTACGGGGTCTTTATCATGCACGTTCTTTTAAGTCGGAAGATCCGTTGGCCACTCATATTTTCATTACTTATTCTTTTTGGCTGTGGACAGGGAACAGAAACCTTTGTTCCTCCTCCTCCGCCCGATGTTATGATAGGCCTGCCGGAAAAAAAGGAAGTCACGGACTACCTTGAATTCACAGGCAACACAAAGGCCCTGGAATCAGTGGAGATCCGCGCTCGAGTCCAAGGTTTCCTGGATCGTATGAATTTCCAGCCAGGACAAGATGTTAAGTCAGGCGATCTTCTCTTTGTCATTGACCCTCGGCCTTTTCAAGCCAAAGTGGATCAGCAGGAAGCAACCCTCAAGGTTAAAGAGGCGGCCCTGGAATTGGCCCAAGTAAAACTGGATAAGGCGGCTAATTTGCTACGAACCGCCTCTATCTCGGAAATAACATTCCTGGAAGACAAGGCAAACCGGGACATGGCCCTTGCTCAGGTGGGAGTCGCTAAAGCTGATTTGGAAGAAGCCCGGCTCCAACTTGACTATACTCAAGTGAAATCGCCACTAGATGGTCGAGTTAGTCGCAACCTGGTTGATTTGGGGAACCTTGTTGGGGGTCAAGAAAAAACGCTCTTGACAACAGTGGTTAATGATAAATCAATCTATGCCTATTTCAATCTCAGCGAGAACGATCTCTTAATGCTTTCACGTCTTTACGGATCAAAAGATAGTCAGGGTCAAACCAACAAACCCGATGCCCCCTGCTTTCTGGCCCTCGCCGACGAAACAGACTTCATACGACAGGGCAAAGTTGACTTTGTGGACACGCAAGTGGACCCTGGGACTGGGACTCTAATGGTTAGAGCGGTATTCGTCAACAACGATGGCCTGCTGTTACCCGGTTTGTTTGTTAGGATACGTGTTCCTCTTAAGAAAAAAGAAGCCCTGCTAGTACCAAACCTTGCAGTGGGAATTGATCAGGGGGGACGCTACGTTCTAGTTGTGAACAGGGACAATTTAGTAGAGCAGCGGCAGGTAACTGTCGGACAGCAGATAGATCATCTGAGAGTCATTGAAAAGGGTCTTGCGCAAGATGATTGGATAATCATTAACGGTATGCAGCAGGCTAGACCAGGGGCCAAAGTGACTCCAAGCAAATCTTCCCAACCATCTTCGGAATCTGCAGGGTCTTCATCCGGGATTGCGGCGCAGAAATAGCGGAGGTCGCTACATGCTCAGTCGATTCTTCATAAATCGGCCGATTTTCGCGTCGGTTATCTCCATTTTGATCGTTATAGCTGGGGGAATCTGCATTCTTACCCTACCTGTCGCGCAATATCCGGACATTACGCCACCTGTTGTACAGGTAAGAGCCTTTTTCCCAGGGGCGGATCCGAAGGTAATAGCAGATACTGTCGCGTCTCCGATAGAACAGGAAGTCAACGGTGTTCAGAACATGCTCTACATGTCCAGCACGAGCGCTGTGGATGGTTCCTACACGCTTAGTGTGACTTTTGAACTCGGGACGGACATCGACATGGCAACGGTCCTCACTCAGAATCGGGTTGCGACCGCCATCCCCAAGCTCCCCCAAGAAGTTCAGCGTCAGGGGGTTACTACCAAGAAGGTTTCCTCGGCCCTAGTCGCAGTAATGTGTTTGTACTCTCCTGACGGACGCTTTGATGATTTGTATCTGACTAACTACGTGAGCCTTAGGATCAAGGATGAACTCAGCCGTATCCGTGGAGTCGGAAATGTGGAAGTGTTTCCACAGAAAGATTACGGTATGCGACTCTGGTTGGATCCTAGGAAGATGGAATCCCGGAGTCTGACGACCAATGAAGTGGTGGACGCCCTACGCCAGCAGAACGTTCAGGTTGCTGCGGGCATGATAGGCCAACGCCCTAGTCCTAAGGGGCAGGATTTTCAGTTGAATGTCAACACCTTGGGCAGGCTTACTGATGAGTCGGAATTCGAAAACATCGTTGTAAAAACTGCGGATGGGGGCAAGGTAACACGTGTCAAGGACATAGCGAGAGTTGATTTGGGGGGAAAAGCCTATGACACATTTTCGATCTTCAACGGAAAACCTACAGCCACCATTGTGATATATCAGTCGCCCGGATCTAATGCCCTGCAAGTGGCTGACGACGTGCAGAAGAGCATGGAGACGCTAAAGCGGGAGTTCCCCCAGGGATTGGATTACAAGGCAATATACGAGATTTCAAACTTTGTTCGTTCATCAATTCATGAGGTCATCAAGACCCTGTTCGAAGCATTCATTCTGGTGTTCATAGTTGTTTTTGTCTTTCTTCAGGATTGGCGCGCCACCATTATCCCCGCAATAACAATCCCAGTCTCACTTATTGGAACTTTTGCGGTGATGGCAATGCTAGGTTTTTCCATTAATATGGTGACCCTGTTTGGAATGGTCCTCGCCATTGGAATTGTTGTTGACGACGCGATTGTAGTTGTGGAAAACGTCGAACGAAATATGACAGAGTACGGGCTCGGAGCAAAAGAAGCATCGATTAGGGCGATGGAAGAAGTTACCGGGCCGATTATCGGGATCACGCTAGTACTTATGGCAGTATTTGTGCCGGCCGCATTTATGGGTGGAATAACCGGAGAACTTTACAGACAGTTTTCACTCACGATTGCCATTACGACATTGTTTTCAGCAGTCAACGCGTTGACCCTCAGCCCTGCCTTATGCGCCATACTCCTCAGATCGGGACATGGAACCAAAAACGTGTTCTTTCGAGTGTTCAATTCGGTCTTTGATCGAATCACATACTCATACTCCAGTGTTGTCACAGCTTGTTTGCGTCGGGTCGGATCGATGATGATCATCTTCATCGGACTGGTAGCTTTTACCTGCCTAGGCTTCTTGCATGTGCCAACGGGCTTTGTGCCTTCGGAGGACGATGGGCTCATCCTGGTGAACATTCAGATGCCTGATGGGGCGAGTCTTGACAGGACCGAGGCTACCGTACAAAAAGTAGGGGTGATACTGGACAAGACCAACGGGATTTCCAGTTACGGAGTGCTGGGCGGTTATTCTCTGATCGACGGGGCCGCTCCAAACCAAGCAGGCATCTTTGCGCCACTAACTTCTTGGGACGAACGCATAAAAAATGGTCGGAATCGCGACGTCATTATGGCAGAACTCACCTCGGAGTTCAGGAAGATCCAGGAAGGCACTGTGTTTGTGTTCACATTGCCTCCGATCTTTGGACTAGGGACGGGCGGGGGTTTTGAACTCCAACTACAAGACAAATCGGATTTGGGTCTCATAGCTCTCCAGAGATACGGAAATGAACTTGCTTCAGCCGCAAATGGACAGCCCCGCTTGAAAAATGTTTTCTCGACGTATAGGGCTACTGTACCGAATGTTTTTGTCAAGGTTGACAGGGAAAAGGCCCACAACATGGGTGTTCCACTCCAAACGGTTTTTGACGCCATGTCAGCATATCTTGGATCAACTTATGTCAACGACTTCAACAAGTTTGGAAGGACCTGGCAGGTAAAGGTTCAAGCCGATAGTCTGTTCCGAAGTAAGCCTGAAGACATTTTGAAACTGCAAGTTCGCAACAAGGACGGTAAAATGCTGCCCCTAGGGGCTATGGCGACTGTTGAGGACTCTGTGGGACCGTTGAAGGTTGACCGATACAACCTCTATCCCACAGCCAAAGTAATGGGCGGCCCTGCGCCCGGATACAGCAGTGGTCAAGCTCTGCAGACCATGGAAAAGCTTGCTCAGATAAAGCTTCCCGTGGGAATGGGATATTCATGGACGGCCATGGCGTTTCAGGAAAAGAAAGCCGGAAGCCAGGCAGTGGTGATTTTCAGTTTAGCTATATTGGTCGTGTTATTAATTCTGGCCGCTCAGTATGAGAGTTGGGCTGATCCATTCTCTGTCGTGCTCGTTGTTCCAATGGCGGTCTTGGGAGCTGTTGCAGCCCTCATGATACGTCACATGGACAACAACATTTATACCCAAGTGGGACTGGTGTTGCTGGTGGGGCTGTCAGCCAAGAATGCCATCCTCATTGTAGAATTCGCCAGGGAAATGCGAATAAAGGGCAAAGGTGTGATCGAGGCTACAGTGGAGGGTTCCAAGCTAAGGTTTCGGCCAATTCTAATGACGTCATTCGCGTTCATTCTCGGTGTGGTTCCGCTCGTTGTGGCCTCCGGCGCAGGAGCCGTAAGTCGGCAGGCCCTGGGGACGGCCGTATTTGCCGGTATGCTCGGGGTTACGATCCTCGGAGTGTTTTTTACACCGGTGCTTTATGTATTCATGCAAAGAATCAGGGAAAGATTCAGCATGGATTCGGATCGACAGGGCTTGGCCAAGAGCCATCCCACCGAATAGTCGTGCTGATCAGATCTATAAATGTCCGACTCAGATAAAAACCGGCTTTCTCTTTTCGACAAATGCGGTCAGGCCCTCTTGTCCATCGCTATGACCACCGGCGGAACTCAAAGATTCTCTCTCGTGTTGAAGATGCTCTTCCAGCGAATGGTGAAATGAATCTGTCAGAAGTCTCTTGGAGAGTCCAAATGAGTGGAGCGATCTCCGAGATAATTCTGCCGCCATTTTCAATGCCTCATCCCGAGCCTCTCCATCTTCCACCACTTTTGTGACGAGCCCCCATTCCAGGGCCTGTACAGCCGAAATGGGCTGATCAAAAGCGGCTATTTCAAGGGCTTTAGCTAAACCGACCAACCTGGGTAAAGTGAATGTGCCGGCTCCGTCGATAGACAAACCTGAAGAAGTAAACGCTTGTCTCATCAGAGCTGATCGCTCCATCACTCTAAAATCACAAGCCAGGGCAAGGGAGAATCCACCTCCTGCCGCAGGACCGTTGATCGCAGCGATCACAGGCTTTTTCATTCTTCTGATTTCCAGGATAGCCTGGTGATAACGGGCCGCAAGATTGTGAAAAGCAGCGGTTGGTCCATCCGGCCAACTTTTTGCCCATTTCAAATCTCCGCCAGCGCAGAAAACCTTCCCGCCTCCTGAGATGACAATTCCTCTCACTGCCTTATCTACCGCCAGGTTGATCAGATCATTAGTCAGAGTGGTTATGGTGTCCAAATCGAACGCATTAAAGGC
>JAPLJJ010000196.1 GCA_026388665.1 Deltaproteobacteria bacterium | reverse complement strand
GGAGCACCGGCTTGCGGTATTTTGTGATCCATACCAGATGCAGCTTGATGTCATAAAATGCGTGAAAAGTCTTGCGATAGTGTTGCATAATACCGCAAGCCTACTGCAGTCTTCGCCTAAAGGCGGGGGTTTTTCTCCCATTCCCCGAAGGGGACAATAAAATGGCATAGCGTTGAATAGAAGGGGATATCAGGATCATAACGTCGGGCAGGTTACGGGTTAGACTTACTAATATCATTACCGATAAGCGATAAAATCGGCATCATACAGGTACGCGTTACGGTAGGTGAGTTCGGGGAAACAACGACAACCGCGACAGTAAATAGTAGCCTAAAATTACTACAATTGCTAACTGTCTGTTATATTTAATTAACAACAGTAAAACGGTAACTTCTATACCTATACAAATTACATATTTCCCCAAGAGTGAAATTTTTATGAGATTGAATATTTTTTGTGAAGGGTATCCCTGCCCCGGGGAAAATAAACTTAGCTTTAAACCCTAAAGATGATTCGAAGCCCCATTTGCATACAACTTTATGGGCCTATACTCTTAATGATATCAATGGGTTGTTGGAGCGGGAAACGGGATTTAAACCCGCGACATCCGGCGTCACAGGGCTGTATACCACCAAGTAATTTCACATACGCATCCATAAAGCCCCATTCATTTCAATCCCTATTAAGACTTATTGATCCCTAAGAGACCCTTCTGGTCTCTTAATTTGCGTACACCACTCGTACAAGATTTGGGATACGCATGTCCCAATAATAAAGACCTATTCTCTAACTCGCGACAAGGGGCCTATTGAGGACCTATTGTGGTTTTCCCTCCTTTTACCCCCCGACCTGAAATCAAAACTTTACTATTGTGAGTTCCCAAGTTAATTTTTAGAGACACAATATGCTTTCACGGTTCCTTTTCTGAGTGGATGACGGCCTATTAGAAACAGGCCCTCGAACGGATTGATTCGGAGTCCCGAACATGTGGATAGTTCGTCTGGCGCTGCGCCGTCCTTACACCGTCGCGGTCATGTCCATGCTGATATTCGTCATGGGGATGTTATCCTTAAGTCGAATGATGGTAGACATTTTCCCCGCCATTGACATACCTGTCGTGGTGGTGGTGTGGAATTACCCCGGCCTTTCCCCTGAAGATGTTGAAAGACGAATCGTGCTTATCAGCGAGCGGGCTTATTCCACCACTGTAAACGGAATTGAGCGGATCGAGTCTCAGTCTATCCCCAGTATAGGTATCCTGAAGCTCTATTTTTACCCAGGGACGGAGATCGGCGCCGCAATAGCCCAGATTTCGTCCGTATCCAGCACTCTTTTGAGGATAGCCCCGCCCGGTCTCCAGCCACCCAATATTATTCAATTCAACGCGTCCAATGTTCCTGTCGCGCAATTGACTGTTTCCAGCCGGACGCTCTCTGAAGAAAAGGTATTTGACTATGGGCTAAACTTCATAAGAGTGCGGCTGTTCACAATACCCGGATTATCAACCCCCGCCCCATTCGGTGGAAAATCCCGACAAATAATAATTGATGTAGACCCGACGGCGCTGGCTTCAAGGGGTTTGTCTCCCGCAGACGTCGTAAGCGCTCTGCAGGCCTCAAACGTTATTCTCCCGGCGGGCACGGCAAAAATAGGTAAATTGGAATACAATGTCCTGATCAATTCAAGTCCCACGTTGCTGGAAGAGTTCAACCGCTTCCCGATAAAGATTATAGGAAATGCCGTTGTGTATCTGGGTGATGTGGCGAAAGTCTCGGACAGCTATGCGGAACAAACCAACATTGTGCGAGTGGACGGGAGAAGGGCCACATATATGGCGATCCTGAAGCACGCCGACGCGTCGACACTTGCGGTAGTGAACGCCACAAGAAGCGTGTTGCCGCTTATAAAAGCAGTCGCCCCAGAAGGGTTGGAGATAAAAATAGATTTCGATCAGTCGATCTTTGTACGAACCGCAATTGAGGGGGTAGTCCGTGAGATCATTCTCGCTTCAATTTTGGTCTCATTGATGATCCTGTTTTTTCTTGGGAGCCTTCGCAGCATGGTAATTGTGGTGATATCGATACCGCTGGCCATACTGACATCTATAATCGGCCTCTTTCTCACAGGGCACAGCATTAACATTATGACCCTTGGCGGACTTGCGTTGGCGGTTGGGATGCTGGTTGACGATGCGACTGTGGAGGTTGAAAACATTCACCGGAACCGTCGACTGGGAAAGCCCATGACAGTGGCGATCCTTGATGGGGCGCGGCAAGTAGCTGTGCCGGCCATCGTGGCCACATTGGCCGTATGCGTGGTATTTTTTCCGGTAGTATTGCTTTACGGTCCTGCAAAATACCTTTTTACGCCTCTGGCCCTGGCTGTTGTAATAGCCATGATAGCTTCCTATGTGCTCTCCAGGACCCTGGTCCCCACCCTTGCCAGAATGTTGATGGCCGGCGAGCGAGACGAGATATCTGAAAATCTCGAGAACGCAATCGCGCCGACCGGTTTCTCGCTTATCATCAAAAAATTGAACGGCTTGAGGGTCCGTTTGTTCGACAGACTTCAATCGGGTTATGGCAATGCGCTCGAGACCGTCATGCGCCACAGAGTTTTTGCCCTTGTGATAGCTGGACTTTTCGTCATCCTGAGCATTGGCCTGATCCCGATCGTAGGGACCGATTTCTTTCCCTCTGTTGACGCGGGACTCATGAAGCTTCATTTTCGCGCCCCTTCAGGGACTCGCATCGAAGAAACCGAACGCATCATTTCTAAAGTAGAGGAACGTATCCATGAAGTGATCCCGCCCAAAGACTTAAACACAATTAATGTTATGATCGGCGTGCCGATTTCATTCAACCTCGGTTTTGTCCAGACAGACAATGTAGGCAGCATGGACGCGGACATCCTGATAGCTCTTAAGGAGGTCCATCAACCTACCGTCACGTACATTAAAAAATTAAGAGAGATTTTATCCCACGATTTCCCAGACTCTTCTTTCTATTTTGAGCCTGCGGACATTGTGACCCAAGTGTTGAATTTTGGAGTTCCTTCTCCGATCGATGTTCAGATAGAAGGCCTCGATCTGGCCCGATCGTACGAATACGCAAAGAAAATGCGTGAGGCCATGTCGCAAATAACCGGGGTCGTGGATGTTCACATCAAACAGGTGCTGGACTACCCCGCTTTACAGGTGGATGTTGATCGAACACTGGCGGCCAAACTTGGGATGACGGAGCGTGACGTCGCGAGTAGCGTGCTTACTTCGCTATCTTCAAGTGTTCTTGTTTCCCCTTCATTCTACGTGAACCCCGCGAATAACGTAAATTACTTCGTTGCGGTCCGCATACCTGCAGCTCTCGTCGATTCAATAGAAAGTCTGGGTTCAATACCATTGACCCCTCCTCTTTCATCAGGAAACCTTGTTACGCCCTCAGGTGTGGCATCTCCAACGGCCATCCCCACTATCCCCGCGCAGACACTTGCAAATGTGGCGTCAATAACCCACAGGGTGAGCTTTGAGAACCTCAGTCACTATACTGTTCAGAGGGTACTGAACGTTGACGCGAACGTGGAAGGCAGGGACTTGGGGTCTGTCGCAAGAGAAATAAAAAAGAAAATCTCGGAACTAGGAACGCTCCCACCGGGGACCCGTATAGCGCTTCGAGGGCAGTATGAGGTCATGGAACGCTCATTTAACAGCCTTGGTATGGGTTTGGTCCTAGCGATATTGTTCGTATATTTGTTAATGGTGGTTTTATTCCAATCCTGGCTCGACCCTTTTATCATAATTATGGCCATACCCGGGGCCCTGGTTGGTATTCTATGGATGTTGGCCTTAACAGGGACGACAATCAATGTTGAATCTCTCATGGGTTCAATCATGGCGGTAGGTGTGGCCACCTCCAATTCGATACTGCTGGTGAGTTTCGCCAACGATTTCCGTCTGGAGAATAATGCGTCTCCCACACACGCAGCGTTAGAGGCGGGGAAAACCCGGTTGAGGCCGGTCCTGATGACCGCCCTTGCAATGGTCCTGGGTATGCTCCCGATGGCCTTGAGCTTTGGTGAAGCCGGTGAACAGAATGCGCCACTGGGGAGAGCGGTGATTGGAGGACTTATCCTGGCCACCGTGGTGACCCTGTTTATAGTGCCGGTTATCTACTCACTGCTGCGCAAGGGCCTTCCGACAAAAGATGTACTCGAGAAAAAGTTCCTCGCTGAAGAACGAGGAGAAGTATGGTCAGGCGAAATTTGATGGGTAATGACGTTCCAAAATTGAAGAGCAAAACGGACAGGTTGTTTTTTATTGGGGGTGTTCTGATAGTTCTCGCAGCCCTGGCGCTCGTAATTGGCCTCTGGAAAGCCGATAGCCATTATCTTACCAATGAACGCAGCGCAAGACTGGACGGATTGAAAGCGGGTTATCGCGTTCGACTTGTTCCTGCGACGCTAGGTCCGAAAACGAGGCCGATTTCACTGGTGGGAGACGCCCGTCCATACACTTCAGTAACGTTGTATTCCAAGGTGAGCGGTTTCCTGGAAAAAATAAATGTCGACAAAGGTGATCGAGTAACCGAGGGCCAGGTCCTGGCTGTAATTGAATCGCCTGAACTGGATCGACAATACGACGCGGCTTTGGCTGACGCAAAGAACAAACAGGCTGACTCCCAGAGGGCGAGAGGCCTGTTTATGACCGGCGCGATGTCTTTGCAGGACGCCGAACGCATCGAAACCATTGCAAAAGTCGCGGAAAACACTGCCGCCTCTCTTAAGGCCCAAAAGGGATATGAAGTAGTTTCCTCTCCATTTACAGGGATCGTGACCGCCAGATACGCCGATCCGGGCGCTCTTGTACAAAACGCCGCCACAGCGCAGACCTCGGCTTTGCCTATAGTGTCATTGGCCCAGATTGACAGATTGAGGGTCTACGTATACCCGGACCAGAGCATTGCGAGTTTGGTACATGATGGAGACAACGCCGATATTTCCGACTCCGCCAGGCCCGATGTAAAGATTAAAGGAACAGTAACTAGGACCAGCGGGGAACTTGACCCAAAGACTCGTACCCTTCTTGTGGAGATTGACGTTGACAATCATGAAAACCGAATCCTGGCGGGGAGTTCCGTCCAGGTGACTCTGTGGGTCCAAACGCCTCAATATGTTGAGGTCCCTGTAGAAGCGTTATTGATTCGGGGCGACAAGAACTTTGTCGGTGTGGTCACGCCTGATGACAGGATCAGTTTTCGTCCGATCATAATTTATGATAGTAACGGCAAGGTGTTGAGACTCAGTTCAGGCGTGAAGGAGGGAGAACTGGTAACCATAAATGTTAGAAACAGGATTTCGGATGGCGACAAGGTCGAGCCGATCAAAGAAACGCCCGTTGAAAAAAATAACTGAAATGGATCAATTAGCGGCTTTGTTTTATTTGGAGTGAGTTGAAAATTATAAAGGGGGCAAGTTTATGCTGCAAAGACAAAGAATAAACTTGCCCCCAATTGCTCACACTCCTAATTCAGAACCCAACTCTTTATAATGCTTGGGAAACTCAGGTTGAAAATTCTGGTAAAAGGTTATGGGATATCTAGCGCCTAAAGCTTTACCCGCGTTCTTCAATCCTTCAACTAAAGTCTCCAATCCTCCACCCGGCAGAGTGAAAGCCATTTCATCATCCTGAGTCATTGAGAATATTCTGTCCCCATTGCCTGGGATCGCTATCCTGGCTTCATTTTCCTTGTACGGGCCAATCAAGTACTCCGTGCATTCGATTTTCCCGCCGAAGTTTCCGGTGATTCGTGAACCTTTCATATAGACCCACGCTTGAATAAGCCTCATCATTTGAGCAGGGTTCCCGTATATTACGATTGTGTCCGGTTCAAGAGCGGTCCTGGTAAGTGGCGCCAGATATATTCCCTTGTCCGGATTCTTTGCGAGGGTAAACATTGAATCCGACTCGATCTTGGCTGTGTCCATATCTTTCGATAGAGTTACATTACACAACAGTTTCCGCATCACGGATTTTTGATCCGACGCGGGCGTAAACCCAAAGGCGATCATGGCAGGCACACATATGAGGTCCTCGCGACCCAGGCCAACGGGCCAACCATAGACTCTGGCCATTGTCACGCCCTGGCAGATCGTGATCCGTTTTCCCAGAACCTGAGACGGTCGTCTGGTCTTGTCCGGGAACTCCGCATTCTCTAGGAATTTTACGGCTATCGGTTGTGTCCTCAATCTGAGGTTTTCGTAGATAAAATTGGCGTGTTCCTGACGCGTGCTTCCTGACATGTCAAACCTCCTTTGAATTTGGGTAATCTGAAGTTTATCGATCTTAGTGGTATAAAAGAATAGAAAACAGGGCTAGCAATCAGGCTGAAATGAGTGGCGTCCCCAAGGGGATTCGAACCCCTGTCGCAGGCGTGAAAGGCCTGTGTCCTAGGCCGGGCTAGACGATGGGGACGCTGGCAATAAATCTCTCTCAGCGCCTCGCGGCTGATTTTGTTGGTAGGCCGTGCTGGGATCGAACCAGCGACTCTCTGCTTAAAAGGCAGATACTCTACCCCTGAGTTAACGGCCCGCTTATCTGGAGGCTTTGCCCAAATCTCTTGTCAGGCGTCTATTGACTAGCGTTCAAAGCCCCGTCGCGACGCCATCTCGTAAGTTAAACACATCATTTTTATGGTGTCAAGAGGCATGCAGATTCTGGTAGAAAAATTGCGGATCGCAACTCCCAGTCTCGAGGTCATATTTAGACGAAAAGGAAAACTTGCTGATATTGTCTGTTGATGGCATGATTCCAAACCATTGGGCATCATCCGGTTTCGACTCATAAATTTCTATCGGCACTTAATAATAAAATCCGTCTAAATAGGTTCGCTGTCCGACAATGACTGAATCACAATCAAGGCGAAAAGGTATTCTGATCATCATAGCTCTTGTTTTGTCGGGCTTGGCAAGCACGTCAACAATATACTTTTTGAATTTAGACCTGCGGTTGTCCGCTGCTCTGCATGAGGGGAGACTCGGCGAAACCGGTTGGCTTATTGGAAAACAGACGCCGTGGGCTGAGTTTTATCGTTATGGGGAGTATCCTGCAGTTATAATGGCCATCGCCGCATTTATCTCATATGTGCTTTCGCGAGTTGGAAAATTCCCCGTCAAGTTTTCTAAGCCGTGTCTCGTAATTGTGTTAACAGTTGTTCTTGGCTCAGGATTGTTAGTAAACGGGATCTTGAAGAGCTGTTGGGGCAGACCTAGGCCCGCGGACATAATAGAATTCGGAGGGACAGCGTCATATAGGAGTGTATTTAGCCCCGCCGGTCCCGGTGGAGGAAAATCTTTCGTTTGCGGACATTGCGCAAACGCGTTCGCGATTGCTTCAGGCGCATCTTTTTTCCCGTATTTTCCACGACTGGCAGGTTTGTTCATGGGGCTTGGCTTAAGCCTTGGACTAATAGCCAGCTTTGCGCGGATCGCCCAAGGAGGGCATTATCTCTCAGATACTGTCTGGGCCGGCATAATTGTGCTGGTTATAATCGCTTGGCTATATTTTTGCGTGTTTAAGATACCGGCCATTTCTCGCTACGATGCAGGGGGCGATGCGCCACCTTGACCAAAGTTGTTTATTTATGTATAATTCTTGATGATTTTAAGGCCTTTATTAGAGTTAAACATGTTTGACACATTTAGATTGTTAAAGAGGCCGTTCTTCATAATCCTAACGGTACTGTTGTCTGTAACATTTACAGGGCTTGATCTACTAGAGGCTCAGTACCCGGTGGCGCCCGCTCCTCAGCAAGGACCACCGATGGGATACCCACCTCAACAACAATATCAGCAGCCGCAACAGCCTCAGGAATACGCATTCCGTCCCAATCTATCCAACCCTGAATACGGGGAGTGCCTAAATCTTGAGAGAAGGTGGCAATCGCTCTGGCAAACGTACTATCAACTCTACAACCAGGCGAGGACGATGAATCCAAGTGATCCGCAATACGCCCAGACCGCCAATTATGTGAACTATATGAAGAGTCAGCTCGATGCGGCATGGGCCCAATTCAGCGGAAGGTGCGTCTACTTCCCAGGCCACCGGTAGCAGCATGCCAAGTCTTGTAGAAAGACCGGCAGACTCGGTTGGAATCGACGCGTCCCTGCTTGAAGCTAATCACAACGGCAATCAGTTCTCTCTAAATCGTGTACTGAGTTCTATTATTGTTTTCTCTCTTGCCGGGGTCCTGTTATATGCAATCGCCACATTCGCGTCCGATTACCAACGTATATTTCAGGCGATCCGATTGTTTCCACTGTCTGATTTAGGCCTGGTTTTATTTCTTGTGGTCATTGGCTGGTTGATCAGGGGTTGGAGATTCCACTATTACCTCGTGAACATAGACGAGAAAGTTCCTTTTATGTATGCGACTGAAGCTTTTCTTGCGGGCTTTGCCCTCACAGGTACACCCGGCAAAGTCGGCGAGGCCATGAAGGGTGTTTTCCTTAAAAGGGATTATGGGGTATCCGTCACCAGAGTCGTAGGGGTTGTTGTGGTTGAGCGACTAATGGACCTTTTTGGAGTTCTCTTACTTGGATCGATTTCGCTCTTATTTTTCCCGGGCTGGCGAGATCTCTTTTTGGGACTTGCCGGAATAGTAATAGCGGCTGGTGTGTTCCTTTGCATGGAAAAGATCTATCGCCCGGTTCTTGAAGCTATGTCCAGGTTACCCGTAGTGTCGTGGGTCGCATCTAAAACACTTAAGATATTGTTATCCGGCAAAGATTTGATGACACCTCGAATTTTCGTGGTTGGATTGATAGTCTCCGTTCTCGCATGGGCAATGGAGTCAATTGCGCTATATATCATCATGAATGGGTTTAGACTCCCTGGGACGTTGATGGAAGCGAACTTCGTCTACTGCTTTTCCACGATTGTGGGGGCTCTATCTATGCTTCCCGGCGGTATAGGGGGGACGGAAGCCGGCATGATGGGGTTATTCGCATATCTTGGAATATCCTATTCAGACGGTTTGCCCGCGGTGATCCTGATACGCGTATGCACATTATGGTTCGCTATCTTTGTCGGTATGGGGCTAAGCCTGTATTTACTCTCCCTAAAAAAACACCGAAGCATTCATTGATTGTACAGCATAGTGAACAACATCAATATCAATCGAATCCTTTCATTTGTTGACTAGCCCTTTGAAGCTCTGCTAAAGTAGCGTTATCATGAAATTTGGGGGCCGGTCTTCTTGATTACAATGCAGAACAAAGGCATAGTGAGAAAATGAGAGATCTAGGCCGTTTCCCGCTATCTTTTTGCCGATCCAAAACCCACACTTAAATCAGGGTGGGCACTTTAGTTTTGTAGGAGCAGACCAGATGAGTGATCAATACGATGTTGAACTAACTGAAGAGCATATAATGCTTCGCGATATGGTGCGGAAATTCGCTGCCAACGAAATATCCCCGGTAGTGGATAAGGATGAAAATGAGCATCGATTCCAACGTGAATTGGTGACGCAGATGGGTGAGCTTGGACTTTTCGGTTGCCCGGTGCCCGAAGAGTATGGCGGCAATGGCATGGGTTATCTGGCTCACGCCATCGTAACGGAAGAAATAGGTCGTGCGTCAGGGTCGCTCAGGGTCGCTTTCAACATGCAAACTATGGGGACATCGATGTCGATCCTCAAGTGGGGTAGTGAAGAACTCAAGAAAAAATATATTCCCGCGTTGATGTCAGCGGAAATACTTGGTTGTTTTGGGATCACCGAGCCTGACGCGGGTTCGGATACGGCTTCGATGACCAGCACTGCTGTTAAGGATGGGAACGAATATGTTCTCAACGGCCAAAAGATGTGGATAACGTGGTCCCCTGTTGCCGACATGTCAATAATCTTTGCCATGACCGACAAAAAAGCGAAACATAACGGAATGAGCGTATTCGTTATGGACATGGATTCACCTGGAGTTTCCACCAAGGCCATCAAGGAAAAACTGGGTATTTGGGCCTGTCCGACCGGCGAGATTATCATGGAAGATGTTCGTGTGCCTGCCACAAATCTCTTGGGTCAGGAAGGCAAGGGTTTCGGTTATCTAATGAAGGAATTGATCAGCACACGGTTGTCCGCTGCCGCAGGCGCTGTCGGTTCGTGCCAGGCCGCATTGGATGAATCCATAAAATATGCTAACGAGAGAAAGCAATTCGGCAAATCAATAGCAGAATTTCAGATGGTTCAGGAAGTGATCGCACGTATGGTTGCTGAGACGGAAGCGGCAAGGGCCTTGGTCTGGCGATGCGCGATCCAAAAAGATAAGGGTCTCGTAAATAATATGAGAGAAACAGTGCTCGCAAAGTACTACGCGTGTCGCGCCGCCGATGAGGTGCCAAATTTGGCGTTGGAAGTCCTAAGCGCCTATGGTTATTCCAATGAGTATCCTATCGCGCGTATCCTGCGTGACGGCAAAGTTTATAAGATTCTTGAGGGCGCTACAAATATCATGAAAATGATAATTGCGACCGACGCTCTTGGATTGAAAAAGGCGAACAGGTAATCCAAGGGTATCAGTTAGCGGATCAAAGGTTAATTACCCGTTATCCTGAATTCACTGAGGATTGCGGGAAGCTTAATGAACTCGTCGGCTTCCCCAATCCTTTGTTATTTGTACTATAGTGATGAAGATCAGTATTGTGGACGATCCAAGTAATGGCATTTAGTTTCACCGTAACTCACAACGACACTGAATCCCGAGCGCGGACCGGATTACTAAAGCTTCCCCATGCAGAAGTGGAGACACCCGCCTTTATGCCCGTGGGAACTCTGGGGGTAGTGAAGGCCGTCGCGCCGGAGACTATCTGGGAGATTGGCTACAGGTTGATACTGTCAAACGCCTATCATCTCTATCTCCGTCCGGGTCACGAATTGATCGAGGACCATGGAGGCCTGGGCCGGTTCATGAATTGGCCCGGAGCGATACTTACGGACAGTGGCGGTTTTCAGGTCTTTAGCCTAGCTAAGCTTCGAAAGCTTAACGATAAGGGGGTCATTTTCCAGTCTCATATTGACGGATCCACTCATCTGTTTACTCCGGAATTGAGCCTCGCTGTTCAAGAAGCGCTCGGGGTTGATATAATCATGTGTCTTGATGATGTACGGGCTTATCCGGCAAGTAAGACTGACGCTACGGACGCTGTGAAACGAACATTCGCCTGGGCGGCTCGGACTGTTGATTCCAAAAAAAAAGTTGACCCTGCCTTGTTCGGCATAGTACAAGGGTCGATGTATCCTGATCTCAGGAGATTGAGCGCAGAAGGGCTCACATCTCTGGAATTTGACGGATACGCTATTGGTGGCCTGAGCGTGGGGGAGCCTCACGAACTTATGGTCGAGATTATTGACGCGACCACTCCGTATTTACCCGAGCATAAGCCTCGGTACCTGATGGGAGTCGGCAAACCGCTGGATATTCTGGAATCGACCATCAGGGGTGTAGATTTGTTTGACTGCGTCCTACCTACTAGAAACGCTCGGAATGCAAATCTGTTCACATCATCAGGCCGGTTAAATATTCGTAACTCCAGGTATCGTGACGATCACGGTCCGGTAGATTCAGATTGTGGATGCGTTTTGTGCAGGAATTATTCCAGAGCTTACCTACGGCATCTCTTTAAAGAAAATGAGATTCTAGGGCTAACTTTGGCTACCGTGCATAATCTGAGCTTTTATTACCAGCTCATGTCTGATATTAGAGCAGCCATCAGGGAAAATCGTGTAAACTCTTTGTTAAAACAGTATTCATCCCGAACGGAGGAAATCAATGATTGATATGGCATACGCCATGGGATCAACGCCAGGTCAAGCCGGCGGTGACGGGATCCAGTCGTTAATCCAATTTCTGCCTATTGTTCTCATTTTCGTTGTGTTCTATTTCTTGCTGATTCGTCCCCAGCAGAAAAAAGCTAAAGAGCACAAGACGCTGTTGGAGAATTTAAAAAAGGGAGATAGTGTCATCACACAAGGTGGCATTTACGGAAAAGTAGTAGCGATTCAGGATCAAGTCGTCATCCTCGAAATCGCCGATAAGGTCCGGGTGCGTATGGCCAGACCATATATAGCGGGGCTCGCTTCAACTCCTCCACCCCCTGTTGAACCGAATGCCTGAGGAGACAAGGTAGATGATTGAGAGTCTCAAAACGCGATTCGCCATAATTGTTGCCGTTCTTCTTCTCTGTATTTTCCTGGTATACCCTTCAATCGGACCTGTCCCGGCTTTATGGTCAAAATATCTACCTGACAGCCCGATCAGATTGGGACTGGATCTTCAGGGAGGATTGTACCTTGTCCTCGAGGTACAACTCGAAAAGGCAGTTGAAGCCGTTGTCGATCAGACTATGCTTGAGGCGTCCGGCATAATGAAGGATGAGCGAATCAGGTATGTTGATCTTCAGAGAAATTCCCCGAATTCTTTCTTGATTTATTTCAAAGACGCTGATCAAGCGTCTCTGTTTGACCAGAAGGTCTTGGAGAAACTCCCTAGCTTCAAGAAAACTGCTTCGGGGCCATCAGAGAAGGGCTTTGAGATTGAGCTTCAGCTTGATCCCAAGACCGTGGAAACAATCAAGCAGAAAGCGGTTCGTCAGGCTGTCGACACTATAAGGAATCGTGTAGACGCTTTTGGCGTGGCCGAGCCTGATGTCGTTATCCAGGGCACAGATAGAATAATCGTGCAATTGCCGGGATTGAAGGAAGACGTCAATCGTGCGATTGACATAATAAGACGAACTGCTCGTCTTGAGTTTCGACTTGTTGATGAAAAGGGCGATCTAAGCGCAGCGTTAAAAGGCAATATGCCCCAAGGTGACGAAATCCTCTATCAGATCGACAAGAACTCACGAACTGGAGCAACCAGTCGCACTCCATTTCTGGTCAAAAAGCAGGTCCTTCTAACAGGCGACCTTCTTACAGACTCCAGGGTTCAACCGGACAGGGGCGGCCGCATGATAATCGGTATGGAATTTAACCGACTTGGGGCCCAACAGTTTGAGAGAATCACCGGCGAACATGTGCGTGAACGTTTGGCCATAGTTCTCGACAACAGAATCTATTCCGCTCCGGTGATCAAAGACAGGATTTCGGGTGGATCCGCTATTATAGAAGGAATGTTCTCTCCTGACGAAGCTCATGATCTTGCGCTCGTTTTGAGAGCCGGATCATTGCCCGCTCCGGTTAAGATCCTGGAAAACCGAACCGTAGGCCCATCCTTGGGCGAAGATTCCATAAGGTCAGGAAGAAATGCTATCATTTTGGGTATGCTGCTGATTGTTATAGGTATGATCTTATATTACAAATGGTCAGGGCTTGTCGCCAATATCGCGTTGTTTATCAATCTGATATTGATATTCGCTGTCATGGTGTCGCCTGGACTCAGAGCCACTCTTACCCTTCCGGGCCTGGCAGGGGTCGCTCTCACGATAGGTATGGCGATAGACGCAAATATCCTTATTTTTGAACGGGTCAGGGAAGAACTCCGAACCGGAAGGAGCCCGAGGGTGGCACTTGAGAACGGATATTCTAAAGCTTTTTCGACAATATTTGACTCCAACCTCACTACGATTCTATCAGCGCTACCCCTGATTCAGTTCGGGACTGGACCGATCAAAGGATTTGCCATTACGCTTTGTATCGGGCTTATCGCCTCGATGTTTACATCCCTGTTTGTGACTCGAGCCATTTTTGATTACGCTTTTCAGGTTAAACGCATTAAGAACTTCAGCGTTTAGTTTGTGAGTGATTTGAGCTAGTGATCTTTTAGCCGAAGTAAGGATTGAGCAGTGGAACTCATACCGCCAAACACTAAAATAGACTTCATGGGTAATAGGGTATACGCTTACGCGTTTACTACCGCGATGATCGTCTTGTCTCTTCTTTCTTATCCCATAAAAGGGTTGATCAACCTCGGGATAGATTTCACAGGAGGCGTAACGGTTCAGATTCAGTTCAAGAAGCCTGTGGATATTGAACACATACGTAAGGCGCTTGAACCAATTAGCGCCAACCCGACTGTGCAACGTTTTTCAATGGGCTCAGCGGGAGAGGACTATATAGTACGATTGGAAGCGCCTGATGAAGGGACCGAGAAATTCTCAATAGAGTTACAGAACCTTCTCGAAACCGGTTTCGGTAAAGGGAATGTTGAGATAAGAGGCTTAGAGGTTGTAGGCCCCAAGGTGGGACGAGACCTTCAGGAAGCGGCAATTTGGGCCACAATTATAGCTCTAGCCATGCTTCTGGTGTACATGGCCTTCCGTTTCACGTTCAGCATGGGATTGGGCGCTATCTTTTGTCTGGTTCACGATTTGATAATAATTTACGGATTTTTCGTGTGGACTGGAAAAGAGTTCAACCTTACCATCCTCGCAGCTATGCTTACCGTTATAGGTTACGATATAAATGACACCATCGTTGTGTGTGATCGCATCAGAGAAAACCTGAAAATGATGCGAAAACAACCTCTGGCTGAGGTCCTTAATATTTCCATCAACCAGACGCTTTCACGAACAATCTTAACTTCAGGGTTTACTCTGCTGGTAGTGGTCGCTTTGCTTTTTTTCGGGACACACGTTTTAAAAGACTTTGCGTGGGCGCTATTAGTAGGAATCCTTTTTGGAACTTATTCTTCAATATTTGTAGCGTCTCCGCTTATCCTTGCAATTGACAGGTATTTGCCCGTGAAGCGGGGTTAATGTTTTTACCAGGTTAGCCGCGACCTGACGACATGGGCCGGAATCAGATTTCGTCGGAATGAAACCGAAGATCCATCAGGTTAGCGGCCAGCCCTTGGGACATCAGGATTGGGGCGCTGTTTTTTTGCGGCATTGACCGAAAGATTATTGCGTTCATTGCTGGTCTTTTGATTCCCTGTCAATAGTTGACCTACATAAAGCCAAGATATGACCAAAATCCTGGGGCACGAAGACATAATCGCTGTTCTCAAGAAATCTGTCGATGAGAAACGGACTGCTCACTCATATCTGTTTTCCGGTATCGAAGGCATTGGCAAGAAGCTCATAGCGATTGAATTCGCATGTATGCTGAATTGCCCGGCATTCTCGTCCATAGACCACCGAAACTGTAAGACTTGTGAAAGAATTAGAAAAGGGATCCATGCCGATGTACGGATTGAGAAGCCACTAAAAGGATCGATCAGAATTGATAGGGTAAGACAACTCCAGGGCTTTTTGAAATATTCACCCATCGAAGCCCCTTACAGGGTCATAATATTAGATGATGCCCACACTATTAACCGGCCCGCTCAAAATGCTCTGCTGAAGGTCCTTGAGGAGCCACCGGTAAATAGTATTCTGGTTCTTGTAACATCAAAAGCGTCGGCTCTGCTGCCTACTGTCAGGTCCCGATTACGAAGAATCAAGTTTCCCCCACTCGACAGGTCGGTTGTTGCCGAAGAGCTTTCCAGAATTAAAGAAATACCGCAAGAAGAGGCGATGGCAATTGCCGGGCTTTCATCCGGTAGTCTAGGTCATGCTTTGGAGTTACTCTCAACAAACACATTGAAGTTAAGGAACAGCTTAACCGGCTTCCTGAGTAATGCTCCCGACTACGGCCTAGCCGGGCTTCTGGAGCTATCAGCTCAGGTCAGTTCCGAAGCCCCGCGCCTCGTAGAAGCCATTCATTTTGGAATGACCTGGATAAGGGACCTCTTACTTATTCGGATAGGCGCCCCAGCTTCATTTGTTGTGAACACTGATCTTATTGACATTTTGAAGACTTCGGCTCAACATTATTCCG
>JAPLJJ010000202.1 GCA_026388665.1 Deltaproteobacteria bacterium | reverse complement strand
TCGATCGCCCAAATCTCATGATTAAGGTCCCTGCGACATCTCAAGGGATTGACGCTATTAGAGAGCTTATATCAGCCGGGATCAATGTTAACGCCACTTTGATTTTCTCGATCCAGCAATACCAGGGCGTAGCAAAAGCTTATATCGATGGACTTGATAAATTGATCGAATCCGGAGGTAACCCAAAGCAAGTCGCTTCTGTCGCGTCATTCTTTGTGAGTCGGGTCGATTCGGTTGTGGATGAACGGCTCCGCGAATTTGCCGGTCCCGCCGGGAGGGGGATGTGCGGTGAGTTAATAGGAAAAGCCGCTATCGCAAATGCAACGCTCGCTTATCAGATTTATCGGGAACTCCTTGAGCGTGACAGGTGGCTATCTCTAGCCCGAACAGGGGCAAGGCCGCAGCGTGTTTTATGGGCCAGCACAAGCACTAAAAACCCCGAATACCCTGACACGTATTATGTCGATAACCTGCTCTGGCCGTATACTATCAATACGTTGCCTACAGCGACGGTAAACGCCTACCGGGATCACGGTGACCCTGATCGTCGGAGTGACCCTGATCCTGAAAATGCGAAAGCTGTCTTCGAAGGGTTGGACCGAGAAGGTTTGAGTCTAGACCTGATCATGGAACGACTCCTCGAAGCGGGTGTTAACGCGTTTGCCGACTCTTTCGATGACTTGCTCTCTGAAATAGCCCGAAAACGGACCCGCCTACTCCGTGGTTGGGGGCATCGTTCCGCGTCTCTCGGAATCCTACAGAAAACGGTAAGCGAAACTCTTGCTCGTTTTGATGAGGAAAAAATTACGGAACAGATATGGGACTTGCGACCAGAGTTGTGGACCGATGACTTGGCCGGCCGCGCTGAGATCGCTCAAAGGCTGGGCTGGCTGAGAGTGGTCGAAACCATGACGGGCGAAATCGACAAGTTAAAGGGTTTCGCAAATGAAATTGCGGCAAAAGGTTTCAGACATGTGGCGCTCATTGGGATGGGAGGCAGTTCACTAGCCCCTGAAGTTTTCATGGAATGTTTCGGCAAAGCTGAAGGCTTTCTGGACCTTAGGGTCTTGGATGCGACGGCTCCGGATGCTATCCTCGATATTGAGCATTCACTCGATCTTACCAAGACACTGTTTATTGTTAGCAGCAAATCCGGCGGCACCATTGAGGTAATGTCGTTGTTCAAATACTTTTACAGACGCATGAAAGAAACCGTTGGCGACTCAGCGGGGAAAAATTTCATTGCGATAACGGACCCTGGCACGAGCCTTGGGAAACTCGCGGCTGAAAAGAAGTTCAGAAAGATTTTCCTTAACCCGTCCGACATTGGGGGTCGTTTCAGTGCCCTTTCGTACTTTGGTTTGGTACCTGCGGCGCTTATCGGAGCAGACATCGGCTTCCTCATGGCTCGGGCCGCTCAGGCGGTTGAGGCCTCCGGTCCGGAAGCGCCTGCGCTCGAAAGCCCCGGCGCATGGCTCGGTGTGATCATGGCTGAGGGTGCTCTCGCGGGGCGTGATAAGCTCACGCTTATTATGTCGCCACCGCTGAAGAGTTTTGCCTACTGGCTCGAACAACTCGTTGCCGAGAGTCTCGGTAAAGAGTGCAAAGGAGTGATGCCGATTGAGGGTGAACCTATAGGAGCGCCTGAAAGTTATGGCAGGGATCGTCTCTTTGTGTATATGCGCTTGGATACTGACCCAACCTATGACTTAGCTGTTTCCGAGCTTGAAAAAGCAGGATTCCCGGTTGTAACGCTCAGAATGCACAACTCCTATGACATTGGGCGAGAAATGTTCCGGTGGGAATTCGCGACCGCTGTGGCAGGCGTAATTATGAAGGTGAACCCATTTGATCAGCCGAATGTTCAGGAATCGAAAGATATTACCACCGCGACATTGAAGGCTTACTCATCAGAGGGGAAGCTGCCGAAATACGATTGTCCTGAAGTTGATTCGACCGATTTTAAGATGGAAATTAAAAAGTTTATCGCAGATGTTAAACCTGGGGATTATGTCGCGTTTAACGCTTTCATCAGGAATAACTGGATCAATCGAACTGCCCTCGATTCACTCCGAACCTTTGTTAGGGACAAGTTCAAGGTTGCAACCACGGTTGGTTTTGGGCCGAGGTATCTGCATTCTACCGGGCAAATTCACAAAGGTGGGCTCAATAATGGCCATTTTATATTGATTACCTCGGACGATGTGGATGATATGGACGTGCCGGGAGGACATTATTCGTTCGGGACTCTGAAATTGGCTCAAGCGCTTGGGGATTTCGGGGCATTGCGGAAGAATGGGCGGCGAGTGATCCGCGCGCATCTTAAGTTTGAATCTCAACTGGTTGATTTGCTGGAGGCATTGAGGTAGTTTGTTTGTAAGGAGCAACTATGCCCTTCTCTGAATTTCGAACCAAAAAAGAATCGGAAATGAGCCCGTATCAGAAGCGTGTTCAGGAGATTGACACATCGATTCTGTGCGTGGCTGAAGCTGAAAAGATGATACGTGAAATAGGTTCGGACCTCGTCACTGAAATTGATATCCAACAAAAACCCTCATTCAATATTTTTAGATCGAGGACCTATCTGATGTGCTTCAGGCGCAAAACCGTTTTCTAGCAGAATGAGGCGCCGAGAGATCTGAAAACGGGCACGCTC
>JAPLJJ010000273.1 GCA_026388665.1 Deltaproteobacteria bacterium | reverse complement strand
GGGTAAGATCCGATTCATACAGCTTCGCGATGGGAGCGGGGTCATACAATGCGTTGTCCTGGCGGACAGGGTCACCCCTGAAGTATTTGAACTAGCAGATCATATCCCGTACGAGTCCTCAGTAATTATTACCGGTGAAGTCCGTAAGGACCCACGGTCCCCTATCGGTTACGAGATCACTGTCGATAACATTGAGCTTATCTCAGAGGCCGAGCCCTACCCCATCTCGAATAAAGATCATGGGGTCGCCTTCGTTGAGGTCATCGAGACAGGCCGCTCTCATGAAGATACGCTCTGTCTTGACCCGATCGGCCCGCACCTACTTTGATGAACTTGGGTTCATTTCAGTCGAGGCCCCGATCCTAACCCCAACCGCTTGTGAAGGGACAACATCCCTGTTCGAAGTTGGCTATTTCGATCGATCCGCATACCTCACGCAATCGGGTCAGTTGTATGGTGAAGCCGCGGCGATGGCTCTCGGTAAAATCTATGTCTATGGCCCCACATTCCGCGCGGAAAAATCCAAGACACGACGGCATCTCACCGAATTCTGGATGATCGAGCCGGAAATGGCTTTCTGGGAATTACCGGAGACAATCGACCTGGCTGAGGGCCTCATTTGCAGGATAGTGTCTGATACTCTCAACGAATGTTCAACTCAATTGAAAATCCTTGAACGTGACATACCCAAGCTCGAGATTGTTAAACCGCCCTTTCCTCGGATCACATACACTAAAGCCATAGATATGTTGAAGCAAAAAGGTGTGGAAATAGAATGGGGAGCGGATCTTGGCGGGGATGAAGAATCTGTCCTGTCAGAAGCCTTTGACAAACCGATATTTGTCACTCACTACCCTTGGACATAAAAGCGTTTTACATGAAAAGAGATCTGAACGATAGTCAACTGGCCCTTGCTGTAGACCTACTTGCGCCTGAAGGATACGGAGAAATTATCGGTGGTGGTCAACGAGAGGATTCTCTGGAAAAATTGGAACACCGAATAGAAGAGCATGGCCTGGATAAAGGGCCGCTCGAATGGTATCTGGATCTCAGAAGATATGGATCCGTCCCCCATGCCGGCTTTGGAATGGGAATTGAGCGAGCTTTAGCCTGGATAGCCGGTATCCATCATGTACGGGAGACAATCGCCTTCCCACGCCTGATGGACAGGCTATACCCCTAGAACCGGAAACGGCCCTCGCCCACTCTTATGCGACCAACAATTTTCGGTTAACTGGATCGCATCAAACGTTAGATCACTTTGGCGCCAAAACCATGGTCATGTTACGGCCTTCCAGTTTTGGCGACTGTTCTATCTCCACGCTGTCACTGACGAGTTCCTTGAGTTTATTCATAAGAGCGCTCGCCAATTCAGGATGCGTAATTTCCCGTCCCCGAAACATGATCGTGACCTTGACCTTACACGATTCTGAAACGAATCGCTTGATCTGTTTGACTTTGTGCTCAAGATCATGCTCTTCAGTCTTCGGTCGCAGTTTAACTTCTTTTAGAACAACGGTCGCTTGTTTTTTCTTGCGTTCGTGTTCCTTCTTAGTTTCCTCGAACCGAAACTTTCCATAGTCCATGATCTTGCATACGGGAGGGTCAACATTGGACGCGACCTCTACAAGATCAAGCCCGCATTCTCCCGCTCTCCGTAAAGCCTCGGCAACATCCAAAATACCTAGCTGCTCACCCTCGGCCGATATCGCCCGCACCTGTGCAGCACGAATCTTTTGGTTCACCCTGACCTTAGGTTCCACAACAACGGAGCCTCTTGGTCTTCCTTTCATGCGCAATGCCCCCTTGCAACTGAAAAAGAAGTCATTTAGTTTCCCTTCCTGAACTCAGAAAGAGCGCATTCGAATTTCCTGGTTCAATGAATCGATGAATTCTTCGAGACCTACCGTGATTGTAGACTCCTGCCCTCGTTTCCTGACAGCAATACTACGGGTCTCCAACTCTTTGTCGCCCAGTATGACCATGTAAGGGATCTTAAGGTTACGAGCTTCGCGAATCTTGAATCCTATCTTCTCGTTCCTCAAATCCTCTTCCACCCTGATCTCATGGTCTCTCAGTTTCTCGCTGATCTCTCTCGCATAACTATCCGTCCTGTCGGTTATCGTAAGCGCTATGACCTGCACAGGAGACAGCCATAGAGGAAATGCGCCGGAATAATGTTCGATCAGCACTCCCAGAAACCGCTCAACAGCCCCTAGGATCACTCGATGTATCATCACCGGTCTCTTGCGAGAACCATCAGAATCCACATAAGTCAGCCCAAAACGTTCCGGCAAGGTAAAATCGCACTGAATGGTCGCGCATTGCCACGACCTGGCAAGAGCGTCTCTAAGCTTAATATCAATCTTGGGGCCGTAAAAAGCGCCATCCCCTTCGTTAACTTCATAAGCGCAATCCAGGGTCTTAAGCGCCGTCTCCAGGGCAGAGGTGGCTCGCTCCCAATCTTCATCCGATCCGATAGACTTCTCCGGCCTTGTGCTCAACTCCATAGTGTATTCAAAACCGAATATAGCCATAACATCTTTTACGAAATTGATAATCCCAAGAATTTCGTCATTAAGCTGATCGGGAGAGCAAAGGATGTGAGCGTCATCCTGTGTGAACTGCCGAACCCTTAACAAACCATGAAGAACTCCACTTTTTTCGTGGCGATGAACCGTTCCGAGTTCAAAATAGCGAATAGGCAAATCACGGTAGGACCTGATCCTAGATTTATAAATGATCATGTGAGAAAGGCAGTTCATCGGCTTGATACCGTAGTCGATATCATCTACGGTAGTGAAGTACATGTTTTCACGATAATGATCGAAATGACCGGACTTTTCCCATAGTTCCCGTTTGAGGATCTGAGGCCCCACGACCATCTGGTAACCCCTCTTGAGGTGTTCTTTTCGTTCGAACTCCTCAATGAGGTATCGCAACATGGCGCCTTTGGGATGCCAGATAACCATCCCAGGACCGGCCTCTTCAGATATTGAGAATAAATCCAGCTCCTTGCCGAGCTTCCTGTGGTCTCGTCGTTTGGCTTCTTCCAGTAATTCCAAGTACAGTTTCAGCTCTTCTTTGGATGGGAAGGACGTCCCGTAAATCCTCTGAAGCATTTGATTCCGTTCGTCGCCCCGCCAGTATGCGCCCGCGACCTTGGTCAACTTAAAGGCTTTGACAGCCCCGGATCCAGGGATGTGAGGGCCTCTACATAAATCGGTAAAATCTCCCTGTGAATATAGGCTGACCTCGTCAGCATCTATTCCTTCGATCAACTCGACCTTATAATTCTCCCCAAGTTCCTGGAAATATCGAATAGCTTCTTCCCTTGGCAAAACAACCTTTCGGAAGGGGAGTTTACTCTTGATAATTTCCTTCATACGGTTTTCGATCTTTTCGAGGTCTTCAGGGGTAAAAGGTCTCGGAGAATCGAAATCGTAATAGAATCCTTCTTGGATAGCAGGACCTATCGTTACCTTGACATCAGGGAATATCTCTTTGACGGCTTGCGCCATAATATGTGCGGTCGAATGTCTTAGGATCTCAACACCCTTGGGTGTATTTACCGAGACAAAACGCAGCTCACCGGATTCGGTGATGGGCGCATAGAGATCTATCTGTTTCCCATTTAACTCTGCCGCTACAATCTCGGACCTATTTGTCAGGGGAGATTCTTTAAGGATCTCGCCGGGCGTAATTCCTTGGCCGTATTTCTTAATGGTGTCTTGAAAAAGAATTTCTACGGAGGGATTCATGCTTGGGAATGCTCTAGCTCTATGATGGGCCACTCCCCCTGCAGGTTTGATAACATCTACTGATTTTGCCTCCTACTAATCCAACTGTGCCTATATGGTAGGCGCGTGGGGATTTGAACCCCAGACCCTCACCGCGTCAAGGTGATGCTCTCCCCCTGAGCTACGCGCCTAAATATAACGTTTATCACTAACAAGCGATACGTTAGTTGTCAAGACAAAACTCCCAGAGTCGAAGTGACGCTATTGCATCGAATAACGTCTGTCCGTTTGTTCTGTCTTCTGGGAAACACATGTGCGACCTTCAACTATTAGCTTCTGGAGCATTGCCTGAGCAGACACGTCATCCCACTTCGCCGGACCAACACTGTATCCTATAGCAGAACCTCTACAATCGACAATATAGGTTGTCGGGAAACCTGGAACCTCTAGTATAGCCTCCTTCTGGGGGTTGACCAGAAAAGCGGTTCTCTTGCCGGCCATCTCCACTACTTGGAGGCCAAAGCCGCGGCCTCCATCAAAAAGAATTGAAAATGGCGTTCGGTTCGTTGCAGCGAACCTCTGGATTGCCGTCGGGGAATCAACAAGATTAACTCCCAATATTTCCAGGCCAGATCCACTGTAAGCGCGTCTGAGACTTTCGAGGCGCGGTTCTTCAATCTTGCAAGCAGGGCATGTAATCGACCAGAAATGTAACAATACGACCTTGCCTTTGTAATCATTCAA
Source organism: Deltaproteobacteria bacterium (assembly GCA_026388665.1). Taxonomy (GTDB): domain Bacteria; phylum Desulfobacterota; class Desulfomonilia; order Desulfomonilales; family Desulfomonilaceae; genus CAJBEZ01. Next base: position 12,809 of record JAPLJJ010000273.1, on the reverse strand, counting down.
CGAGATTGTCTGACCAGTAGGCGTTTTTAGTACGAGGTCCGAAACTTTGTGAGGTTTTGGATAAAGATAAATATTTGCCTGAGTCAGCGGGTCGGCAGCGTATGACAATGAAATCGGAGCAAGAGCGGCTAGTAATGTGAGTGAAGCTAGAACCAAGATTGAGTAACGAAGTGGACGTGTCATCGGGCCTCCAGTTCCGTATATAACATTTGAATATTCAATTTATAATATAGCTTAGGCCGTGTCAATCTTTTTTTGAGTTCAAGAATCTCGCCTATCATATTTGCCATCCCAATATATCATGATATATTGCAGTATGACTCAAAGAATTGTTTATCACGGAACACTGGTGAATGTCCATGATATGGGAGTGCTGATCCAGGGAGATTCCGGGGTCGGGAAATCGCTTGCCGCCCTTAGTCTAATGCGAGCCGGGCACCGGTTAGTCGCTGATGATCTTGTCGCGATAAGGAAAAATGAATCTAATAAATTAATGGGACAAGCTCTCGAGGAAAATGTTCGAATTGAAGTAAGAGGATTAGGGGTTTTCAAGGCGAGATCTCTTTTCAAGGATGGCACAGCGTTAACTTCGCCCATTGATATCGTGGTTGAACTAACTCCTTACATTCCCGAAAGAGACGATGGTCGAATAAGTCCGGACGTTTGCCAAATAAATATATTGGACTGTCTTTTGGACAAAATCTTAGCTCCCGTAGCGTCAGGAGTAAACCCGGGTTTCTTGGTCGAAATGATTGCCAAGGCGCACGCCGCCAGAATAGCGGGGAAAATGTGAGCAGACGTAAAATAGTCATAATTACCGGGCTATCCGGGTCCGGCAAATCAACGGTATCCAAGACTCTCGAGGACCTCGGATACTTTTGTGTGGATAATCTACCGGTCGATTTAACGCCGAAACTCATCGAATTAATGGACGCCGGTGGGACGGAACTTCAGAAAATAGCCCTTATCATTGATTTACGTCAAAGAAAGTTTTTTCCACGATATTCTGCCATCTTTGACTCGTTGGAGCTGCGAGATACTTCGTTGGAGATTTTGTTTATCGAGTCGAGAGATGAGGTCCTGATTCGACGATATAGTGAAACTAGGCGGCAGCATCCTCTGGCTGTCGATGGAGATGTTGTTGACGGCATACAGAAAGAACGCGCGGAACTCAAAGAAATAAAGGATCGAGCGGACAGGATCATCGACACATCAGACATAACAGTCCATCAGTTAAGAGACGAGATCAAGAAAATCTACTCAGACCTGCACGCAGGCGAACTTCAAATACAGGTGAACGCATTTGGTTTTGGAAAAGGGCTGCCGCTGGATTCAGATCTTCTGTTTGACGTCCGTTTCTTGCCAAATCCATTTTTTGTCGAAAATCTGAAGAGCAAAGACGGCAGGAACCAGGAAGTCATTGACTGGATTCTGGAAAAACCGGTGACAAAAACTTTTCTGAAAAAGGTGTATGATCTCCTAAATTTTCTGTTACCTCTTTACATAAAAGAAGGTAAACAGTACCTTAATATCTCGGTTGGTTGCACAGGGGGTCGTCACAGGTCCGTTGTTGTTGGGGCGTTATTGGCGAAAACGCTTGTAGCTCAAGGTTATCACAATGTTCGCCTCAAGTTACGGGAGCTTGGGGTTGAAACACGCGTAGAAACTGATTGAGTCAAAATCATGAATCGGTTATTATTGGTTCTATAGTTTAGAAATTATTTTACTAAGAAGGCGACACTCTTACTGAGCGCAGTCAGATCGAGCCGTCAGCAGCGTAGAAGGGTGTCGCCTTTCTATAGAATTTACAACATCAATTGCGAATCCGTATTATCGATTCGCAGAAAGATTTTTAGATGATCGGAATTCTCGTATTGACTCACGGGGAACTCGGAGTTAAGTTCCTCGAGACTGCTCGTCTGATAGGTTTGACATCGGACGAAGCGGTTGTTGCGTTGGCCATTGACCCGACGAGTTCTCCGGATTCTCTTCGGGAGCAGGTCGCAAAAGCTATAAACAAAGTAAATTCCGGTTCTGGAGTCCTTGTTCTGACAGATCTTTTTGGAGGAACTCCTACAAATATTTCATTATCATTCCTGGAAGAAGGCAGAGTAGAAGTCGTCACGGGATTAAACTTGCCGATGCTGATTAAATCAGTTAATTCTAGATCTGAATTCGATTTGACGCCTCTGGCTCAGCTCGCTGCCGACGCGGGAAAGGAAAACATTTACAGGGCGTCAGATGTCTTAAAACATAGACGTTCCCGTGACGCATAGATTTTTTAGCGGTAACGCTTCGGAAAAAGACGGACTGTTGGTATTCATTCATGGCTATAGTGCTTCTTAGAGTCGATGACAGATTTGTTCATGGTCAGATCTTACAGGGCTGGCTGCCAGCAACGCATGCTCAGGAACTCATTATCGCGAACGACGAGTTGGCTCAAGATGATATTCAAAAAATGATAATGGAATGCGCTATCCCTTGTACTGTAAGGATCGTAATAGACACCATCGACCGTGTAGCGTGTTTGTTGAGAGATGATGATGGAAAGGATACCAGACGGATGGTGATAGTGGACACACCGATCGACGCCCTTCGGCTGAAAAAGGCCGGGGTGAAGTTTGACCACTTGAATCTGGGAAACATCTCGGGTAACGGAAACAACAAGGTTTTCACAAGATCAGTGGCTCTGGGTGAAGAATCCTTGTCAGCCCTGCGACAGATACTTAACGAAGGTGTTGATATCAATATTCAAAGCGTGCCCTTTGAGAAGCCCATTAATTTTTGTGACTTGTGTTATTTTCCCACTTCATCTCCGTGTTCCCAATAAAGTTTCCTAATTCTTAGATCCGCAGGTCATAGATGCTAAGAGAGGCTTTTTGCGCTGGAACCATTGGCGGCCTGCTCTGGTTGGACCGATATCAGATCGGTCAATTAATGATTTCCAGACCAATTGTGGCAGGCCCGGTGATCGGAGGGGCGCTCGGTGATTTCTCAACCGGACTGGCTGTCGGCGTGTTGTTCGAGGTGTTGTGGTTAAGACGTCCACCGATCGGTGGTTTTATCGCTCCCGATGTTACATTCGCAAGTTCGGTAGGCACAGCCGCTGCTGTTATGGTCAGGAATCAGACCAATTTTGATGTAACCGCCCTGGCTCTGTTAACCTTCATACTCTTTATGCCGGTCTCATTCCTCGGTAGCAAGCTGGATTTGCTGCTACGCGTGGGCCTGGGCAAGATCGCCATCCCCGCTGAACAGGCGGTTCTCGATCGAAACAAGCTACAGATAGCCCTGTATTTCATAGCGTCATTAGCCCTTGGTTTTGCAATCTGTCTAGTCGCTCAAGTGCCGATCATCCTGATTGGGACCTTAATGCTTCAGAAATTATCGGAAGCCTGGCCGGAAAAACTCATTCAATCGCTGAAATTTGCTTATTTTTCAATCCCAGCCCTCGGGGCCTTGGACATGCTCGCCGGAAATTTCGAAAGAGTTCCTTTTGCGCTATTCCTACTAGGTTTGACTTCCACAATTTGTTGTTATTTTCTACTTTGATCTCGCGAAAAACGGTTGTCTCTCTAAACAAACATCACCTTAGTGTGAGCCGTGCAAACTAACTTTTCACAAATTATCGACTGGTCGGATGTCGTGATTGCCTCCCCAATGTCTGAACGTGATCTCCCCGAAACAGTGGAGATAGAACAGACCACCATCTACAGTCCTTGGTCACGAGATATGTTTCTGGCCGAAATTGAGAGACAAAATCCGGGTTTGATAGTGTTCAAGGTTGAGAACAGATTGATTGGATACTTGTGTTTCTGGAAGGTGATGGACGAGGCTCATTTACTAAATGTGAGCCTGCGTGTTGATTTTCGAGGAAAAGGTTTGGGGAAATTCATTATGGATTATCTCGAAAACACTTGCAGACAAATCGGGCTATCCAAGATTTTGCTTGAAGTCGCGGAAACAAATCACCTGGCGATTAAGCTGTATAAGAAATGCGGTTTTGTGAAAGTGGGGCTCAGGAAGGGATTTTACCAGGAAACCGGTGATGACGCGATCCTAATGGAGAAATTCATACCGGTGGATTCAGCTAATTGACCATTTGTCGATCTTAATTTCTGTTGAGCGCGTGATTTCCTCCAACATTGGTTGCTTATTAGCAAATCAGGCTGCGGCTGTATTAAAAAGTTAACTAATGTCTATTACGCACTAATTATAAATTATTTTTTATAATTTTAATTAATAAGTCTTGATGTTTCAGATAATAATCTATATAAGCTCCGCTTCATGAGGTTGTAACACACCAACCTACTGTCAAAGCGGGTGATTTATAATGAAACATATTTGGGTTATGGTTTTGGGCGTCGTATTCTGCGCATTTGTTATGTCGTCCTGTTCATCCATGCAATCTTCCGTATCCGCTGTCAGGCCAGCGGGTTATGAAAACGAAAAAACGGGGTGGCTACAGAAAAACCTTCCAAGTCTCGAAACCATATCCAACATAATCCCTCCACCAAACGACGCTCGTCTAAAATGGGACGAAACATTGAAGGACGAAACATTGAAGAAACAAAAAGACGGCAATCGTGCTGAGCAAGGTTATTGAAGCAGTTTTGGATGTTAGGACCGGGATAAGTCTTAATTAATCTTATTCGAATTGGCGTTTCAGCAAGTAACTCGGTTGAGTTCAAACCAGATCCTGAGCCTTTGTCATGAAGTTCTTTCCAATCCTCGGTTGAACGGATCATTGCGTCTATCTTCAGTGATTGAAAAACAGTTACAATGGAAACAAGCGCTAGCGGCTTCAGGAACCCATATTGAACTAGCGCGACTATGGACATTATGGATGCTGCCATAAATGCCCTAACACCCCAGATAGCGGTCGGTTTCCCCAACCTCACAGCTAAGGTCATCTTACCGACAGCCCTATCCTCATCTATGTCTGATAGGGATTGATAATAAAGTATTAGCGCAACCATGATCCCAATGGGGACGGAAACCCAAAAGGCCTTTGACGAAAAACTACCGGCAAGAGCCGCATTCGTCCCGGCAACCATTACGGGTCCCATGTTGATTCCGACAAACACTTCACCCAGCCCGTAATACCCGTATTTTATTGGAGGCGCAGTATAAAAAAAGCTGGATGCGAAGGAGAAAAACATCAGTGCGGCAAGCCCCCAAACCTTTGAAAGCCAGACGATCCAGACCCCACAAACCAAAGCAATCACATACAGGGCTACAATCACGGCTTTGATCTGTTCAGGCGCTATCTTACCTTCCTGGATTACTCGGCTCCCACCAATCGAATCGCCATCGTCAACGCCCTCGAAGTAATCGAAATAGTCATTTGCAAGATTTGTCGCCAGATGAACCAGGAATGAGGCGAGAAGAACGAGCAGCCATCGTTCAAGTCTCCACTCGCCCATGCTGTAAGAAACTGCGCCGCCCAATCCCAACGGAATCATGGTAGCCACGAAAAACGGGGCTCGACTAGCCTGAACCCATGCCCTTAGAGACCCCCCACTCATTCGGCTATACCTTCATGCAGATAGGTCAATCCAAACGTCAAAGGAAAAGTCTTGATTGACTTGAAACCGACTGATTCAAATAAATCACTCAATTGATCAGGGGTTAAGAAATCCTGAATCGAATCAGGCAGGTATCTATAGGCATCCCTACTACCGGAGATCATCCCTCCTAGTATTGGGATCATGTGGTTTAAATACCATTTGAAAAAATTCCGTAGACGCAAGTTCCTGGGGAAAGTCATCTCAAGAGTAATCACCTTCCCCCCGGGCTTTACAACCCGCCTCATTTCTTGCAGGGCCGCCAACCGATCGGGGATGTTACGCAGCCCAAAGGCTATTGTGGCGGCATCGAACTCACCGGATTCAAAAGGTAGTTTTGTCGCGTCGGCAGCCACGTAGTCTATTTTATCGCTCAAATGTCTTGATTCGGTCTTGACTCTAGCCACCCGCATCATCTTTTCCACAAAGTCCGCTCCGGTAATCCTGGCGTTTGGAAAACCCTCTGCGATTGCAATTGCCAAATCTCCGGTACCAGTGGCCAGGTCCAGGATTTTGTTCGCGTTGAGTGGTATACGTTTTACTGCGAATTTTCTCCATGCGACGTCGCGTCTCCCCGACATGATCCTGTTCAGCAAATCGTAATGTGGCGTGATCGTATTGAATATGGTCTTCACAGCAGTTATACGCTCGTCCGGCGTCCAGGTTTTCAGAGGCGTGGATTTCATAGTTGGCTCCATCGACAATAAACTCTTTCAAGTACATCAAAAGTCTCGTAAAGGATTACCCCCATCAAGGCTAGGACCAATATTCCCACGAAAATTTGCGGGATGTCGGCTCGGCCCCATGCGTCAAGTATGTAAAACCCCATCCCATAGCGAGTTCCTAGAGACTCCACGAAAAACAGCACAGCGACAACTGTCCCGGTCGCAATTCTCAGAGCGGTAAACACCGCAGGCAGCGTTGCAGGCCATATCACATGGACAAAAAGATCGAGACGATTCCCGCCCAAGCTTAAAAGAGAATGCTTAGCGGATCGACTCACGCCGCGCGCGGCGTCACGGGTTGTAATAAGTAATTGAAAAAACAAAATGATCGATAACAACATGATTTTGCTTAAGTCCCCGAGCCCAAATATCAACATGGCCAGGGGCAAGAACACGATTTTCGGTACAGGATAGGTCAAATAAATTAATGGTCTTGCTATCCTATCGGCCCTCCTACTCGATCCCAGATAGAGCCCCAAAGGAACGGCCACGACGAACGATATGCACAATGCTGCCAATATCCTGAAAGAAGATGCGCCGATGTGTCTCCAAAACTTCGCTGTTTCAGCCTCAGAGACCAGAGCGACCAATGTGATCCATGGACTGGCGATAGCGTTTTCGCCCGCGGTCCAGGCCGCTAGTTGCCACATAGCCAGCAGAACCAGGACACCCCAGAGGTAGTCCAGCGGACGATTCAAGTCACGTCCTCCAGTTCTCGCCTGACATTCTGACACATATCGTAAAACAGATCAGACTCCTCGTAGTCCTTGTCACATGCCATCGAATTGTCGATCATCTTGCTTATTCTTCCGGGAGACCCTTGCATCACGACAATCTTTTTCCCCAAACGCGCGGCCTCTTCTATGTTGTGAGTCACCAGGGCCATGCCGAAGCCTCTTTTACGCCAGGCACGGGCCAGTAATTCCTGCAATCGCTCTCGCGTTAACGTGTCCAAGGCTGCAAACGGCTCATCCAAAAGCAACAGCGCAGGATTTAGAATAAATGCCCTGGCTAAAGCGACCCGCTGTTTCTGACCGCCTGAAAGCTGCTGGGGATAGTCATCAATTTTTGACGCTATGTCCAACTCACCAAGAAGATCCTGTAAACGGGATTCATCGGCAGCTTCACCACGAATCCTTAACCCGAGTTCCACATTTTGCCTGACCGTCTTCCACGGAAACAATCCGTAATCCTGTAGGACCAGAGCAGCTTCTCTTGGTGGTCGATCCAGTTTTTGTCCCTTGAATGTGACTGAACCCGAGGTAGGCTTTTCAAGTCCGGCCAGAACCAGCAGTAAGGTCGATTTCCCGCAACCCGATGGCCCAACTATCGCGACAGTCTCGGAGTTTCCCAAACTTAGGCTTATCCGAGACAATGCGTCGGTAGGACCTGTATCGCTGGTATATGTCTTGCTGACCCCCTCAAGGCGAGCCAGATCAGGGTACGAGTTCACCATTCACTACCTGTTCGTAACTTACGGTCGAACGAATGACACCACGCTGTTTCAGCCATCCTGCTATATTTTCTAACGCGTCTCTGTCGGGAGCCGCCAATTTCGGGAATCTTGGGACCGGGTACTGTAGTTTCAGCGCTACGGGCAAACGGACCTTCTCAACCATGATATCCCTTACAGAATCCGGATCACCGTTGATCAAATCGTTCGCCGCCTGAAGCGCGGCAAGAAAACTTTTCGCCAACTCCGGATGTTTGGTGACAAACTCTCTGGTAAAGACTAAAGCGGTCTGGCTTTCCCCTAAGCCGGCGTCGTCAATCAGGATCCGGGCCCCTTTCGAAACAGCTACGGTCACAAGAGGTTCGGGGAGAACCGCAGCTTCGAGTTGACCATTCAAGAGAGCCTGAAAACGCAAACCAATATTTTTTGACTCAATAGTGTTGATCTTTTCCTTGGGAACACCTGCTTGTGTTTGCAGCTTTTCGTTGACCAGATCAACCACTGTATTCGAAGCAATAGCTACCGGCTTACCATCTAAATCCTTCACGGAACTTACCTTGGAACCCGGCTTGGCAAGGATCGCGAACATCCTTCGGTCATGCCTTGTGTCATAGTTTTTGGCGACTATTACAATGTCCCGGCTGTTTCCTTTCAGCACAAGAGGTGTTACTAAATCGGCAAAGCAGCCGTCCAGACTTCCAGACGCTAAAGCTATGTCTTTTTCCGCGGCAGTGTTGAACAATATCAGATCAACATCCAACCCGAACTTAGGAAATAGACCTTTCGATTCCGCCACAAACAGGGGCAACGCCTGCAATGCCGGTAACACTCCGAATTTCATCACGACTTTGTTCTGGCCCAGGACAACAGTTGGGATGAACAGCAATAAAAATACTGTAATGAAAAAATTTTTGAGCCTTTTTGGCTTAGGCGTCATTTTCTAAACTCCCTGTTTATCCATAAGTTGAAATTCCATTTCTTACCATATCGATCAATGAAATAGACTCTTTCAAGACTCAAGTCAGTTCTGGTCTCTCCGTTTTCGCGAACCTTTGACATTAGTTCCCCGAGAAAATGTTCGCCGCTTTTTCGATGCTCGAGTATTTGCTCGGAACCGAATGGAGTGGGTCACGAACAATGATATGAACGACCGTATGGTCATTCTAGTCACTAGCATATGTACCTGCAACTATTTTGAATTGCCCCAATCAACTTGACACACTGAAAGGCTTCCTGATAAGAAATTTGAAACGCCGGCGTCCTGAAATTCTCTAATATTCCAGTTTTTCTCGGATTCGCATGAGGTGAGACAATGAAACTCCGTCGCCTGATCGTTAAACCCGATCTGCCGGATGAACTACAACCGCTACGAATTATCGGCACGAACATGTGGTTCACATGGAACCCGGAGGCTAATCGTCTCTTCCAAGCCCTCGATCCGGAGCTTTGGGAAAAATGTGGTCATAATCCAACAATGCTTTTGTCTCAATTAACAGAGGGCAGAAGGCGGGAGATTCTGGAAGATAATGTCCTTATCGATAGGATCCGAGACCTTGAGAGATCTTTCGACAATTACGTCAGTAACATTGAAAATTATTCTTTCAACCTCGAAAGACCGATTGATTATCGCATAGCATATTTCAGTATGGAGTACGGAATTGCAGAATGCCTGCCCATATATTCGGGCGGACTTGGCGTGCTGGCAGGGGACCATCTCAAGAGCGCGTCCAACCTGTGCTTTCCTCTGATTGGACTTGGCCTTTTGTATCAGAAGGGCTATTTCAGGCAATATCTGAACATAGATGGATGGCAACAGGAGTCTTATCAAGACAACGATTTTTATAACATGCCCATATCGCAGGTAGGAGACGGGGCCGGAGGACAGCTTTCGTTCGACCTCGAACTGGATGGCGTCTTGGTCAAGATTCTAATCTGGAAGGTCCAGGTAGGCCGTATCCCTTTGTATCTCCTTGATTCGTCACATCCGTCCAACTCTGAAACCACAAGACGTATAACAGCGGAACTTTACGGCGGCGACCTTGAAATGCGTATGCAACAGGAGATTGTTTTAGGGATAGGAGGCGCTCGCGCCCTTCACCTACTTGGACTATGGCCATTCGTTTACCACTTGAATGAAGGCCACGCTGCTTTTGCAGCTTTGGAGCGTATACGCCAGTCGATGATCACATATAGAACATCGTTTGAAGTGGCAATGGAGGCGGTCACGGCTTCAACCGTATTTACCACGCATACGCCTGTCCCGGCTGGAATAGATTTGTTTCCTCAGGACCTGGTCGGTAAATATTTCTCAAAATATATGGAATCCATGGGGATGACGGTAAAAGACTTGATCGATTTAGGCTGCGCCAATCCTGATGATCGATCCTCGCCTTTTTCGATGGCTGTTCTCGCATTGCGGCTTTCTCGCGGGGTAAACGCTGTCAGTAAACTACACAAAGATGTTTCAAAAAAGATGTGGAAATCTTTATGGCCGAATGTGGAAGAGGATGATGTCCCGATCGGTTACGTAACAAACGGTGTGCATATTCCGTCGTACCTGTCCAAAGAAATGTCCGACCTGTTTGACAGGTACCTGGGTGAAGGCTGGATTGAAGAACCTGACAACACCAAGATCTGGTCTCGGGTCTACAACATTCCATACGAACAACTGTGGACAGTGCATGAAACCCGTAGAGAAAGACTAGTTAATTTCTGCCGTCGTCGCCTTATGAAACAGTTGATCTCGAGCGGTGGGTCCATTATCGACCGAAAGAGAGTTAGAGAATACTTGAACCCAGAGGCATTAACTATTGGTTTTGCTAGGCGATTCGCTCCATATAAGAGAGCTGACCTGATCCTGACCGACCCGGATAGGCTTCTGAAAATCATGTCCGACAAACGACGACCGGTCCAGCTAATATTTGCAGGCAAGGCCCACCCAAAAGACATGGTGGGCAAGGAAATTATCAAGAAAGTAGTGCATCAGTCGCGATCTGAAGGATTTTACAGAAATTTAGTCTTTATTGAGGACTATGACATACACGTGGCCCGTTACCTCGTGCAGGGCTGCGACTTGTGGTTGAACACCCCAAAGAGGCCGAAAGAAGCCTGCGGCACATCAGGCATGAAAGCCGCGCCAAACGGCGTGCTTAATTTAAGCATACTGGATGGCTGGTGGCCCGAGGCCTATGATGGAACTAATGGTTGGTCAATCGGCACAGATGAGGAATACCCCGACTCTGAAGATCAAGATCGAGTTGAAGCCGAACAAATATATGATCTACTCGAATACGAAATTATTCCGCTGTTCTTTGACCGTGGTCCGGATGGATTGCCTCACGCCTGGATTGAAAAAATGAAAAACAGCATGGCCAAGATTTGCGGATATTTTAATTCGCACCGGATGATCGAACAATATATGGAGGATTATTACCTACAGGCCGGGCTGGCCCATCAAATACTTGGAGAAAACAAGTTAACGAGAGCGAGCGAACTCAGTGAATGGAAGCGAAAGGTTCGTTCCCTATGGAAAGACGTTAAAGTTATTGACGTTTCGGTTCCTACTGGTGATCGAGTTTCATTAGGACAAACGCTCGAGATCACCGCGTCAATCCAACTAGGAAAGTTGAGGGACGAAGAAGTAATTGTTGACCTTTGCCACGGAACAGTCGGTCAAGATGAAGATTCGGAACGCCTGGTGAATCGAAATATGACGGCGATGGTAAGTGAGGAACAAGTAGCGGACGGTGTGTGGCGTTTCAAAGGTGTTATTCACTGCGAAGAAACAGGAGTTTACGCATATAATTTAAGAGTGCTCCCATTCCACCCGTACCTGTTTAACCCTCTCTCTATGAATCTAGTGGCGTGGGGCTGATTACCCTAGACCGATTTTAAGGCTTTTTCCTTCTTAGTATTGTTTTCATTTAAGACGGCGATAGTGTTTTGGAGTCGCAATTAGTGGGCGCTCTCGATGGTATTAAAGTAATTGATCTCAGCAGGCTTTTGCCTGGGTCTTTTTGTTCAACGTTGTTGGCTGACCACGGAGCGGATGTGACAGTGGTAGAGGCGCCTCGATTCAGAGAAAATCAGGTAATCGGGGTTGTTCCAATGGTCCGTAGAAACAAACGACATTTAGCCTTGGACCTTTCAGGAGTTCCTGGTAAAAAGATTTTCTATGAATTGGCCTTGCAAGCAGATGTCTTGATAGAGGGATTCAGGCCCGGTGTAGCGGCAAAGCTGGGTTTAGATTACGAATCCATTTGTAAGGTAAACTCTCGCGTCATTTATTGCTCGATTACAGGATATGGTCAGGACGGACCATTACGACAAAAGGCGGGCCACGACATGAACTATATGGCCTTAGCCGGAATACTCGACATGCTGAGAGACAAGGAAGGAGAACCCACCCAACCTAGTTTTCAAATGGCTAATCTTTCCGGCAGTCTCTACGCAGTGGTTGGTATACTTCTCGCTTTGTTTTCCCGAACCGTGACAGGTAAAGGCCAATATATTGACGTTTCAATCACCGATGGGTTGATCTCCCTGTTGGCGATCCCTCTTTCTTTTATTTTCTCAGGATCTTTAATTCCTGGCCGTCCTGACAACAAATCTCAAGAGACTTACCCATGTTATCGTCTGTACAGGACCAAGGACAACAGACATATTTTCGTTGGTCCTTTAGAAACCCATTTTTGGAAAATATTGTGCGAGAAACTTGGAAAACCTGAATACACTGACAAACAGTATGACAACTCCTCAAGCTCGGGGGTCGCTCTCGGTATGCAAGAGATTTTCTCAAAGCGAGACCTTAGAGATTGGGTTGAATACTTGGCGGGACCTGACTATTGTATCTCCCCTTTGAACCGTATCGAGGACCTTCCATATGAACCCCAATTAATTGAGCGCCAAATTATCCAAAGAAACGATCAAGGCGTGCCTGTTCCAGGGGTAGCGCCGCGACTTTCGGAAACCCCGGGGTCCATACGAAAAGATTCTTATACCTTTGGGGGCGACACTCTGAAGATACTCACAGAACTCGGCTATTCGAAAGATTCCATCCTGAAT
>JAPLJJ010000250.1 GCA_026388665.1 Deltaproteobacteria bacterium | reverse complement strand
TGGTTTCCAAGGTTGTACCCGATAACATAGTTATAAGTGTCAGATGTCTGAGGGAAGAGGTCGCCAAGCTGTGGCTAACCTAACTGTCAACCAGAGTAGGCACCCTCGGCAAGACCGGGAGCCTGTGAATTACAATGCTCCTCAATACCCGATCGACAACTGCTCCGAAGATTCGCCTCCGGTATATTCCCGGATGACGTTGCTCTTTACGGGAGGCTTATAATCTTTCTTCCTTGGGAGAAGTCTCACTTTCATCATATTTGCCAGGAGATGCGCCAAACACACAATGTTCTGTTACGATCATTTTGAACCCAATGGCGGATACCCCTGTATGAACACTCGATCGCTCTTCTCAGCAGAGGTATGACAGTTCTTGCAGTCCGCCTCGTAACTCTTGGCGACGTTCGTCTTGGGATCGTCCGCCGTGAAAAGCGCCCAGCCCCAGCCATCGGCCCAAAGCGGATTTCCGGCAAAGCGCCCCTTCGCGTCCTTGACCATCACAAACCAGCGCACCGGCGTTGACCCCCATAGTACCGGATGGCCAGTGACAAGTTCTCCCGACTCCAGCTTGAGAATCTCCTTAACCAGCGTCGCTCCGTCGGGGAATTTACCGGTTTCCCGAAATCGCTCCACAATTTTTCGCCCCGTATACACGTTGTGAAGGCCTTTCGACGACCGATCGTCCACTACCGCCCACGATCCCAGATGAACGAACCGGCTCCGGAAATCCTTCGGTAGACTGATGTGTCCCATGGTGTCAACATAAGGTGAGAAGCCATCTGCCGCACTGGCCTTACCATTTAAGTTTGCGCCGAGGACTACACCGATAAGTAAAGCGACCGACGTGAGGCCAACGATCGAAACTCGTTTCATGGTGATACTCCTTTTCATAAAAATCTCCGCCGGCTAACTATTCCCAAAGGGTAAGAGACAAAAGCAACAGATTTTTATCAATATTGCAAATACAGGCTTTTTCAGCAACGTGACGACGGTTCGCTGGCTTACTCCGGGGCCTACTCCGGCCTTCAGGCAGGATGAAGAAAGCATGAATCTCGACGAGGCTGTAGTCCTAAGGACATATGCCAGCGAAACGGTCACAAGCATCGCCGATTCACGCCTCGGATTTGAAGGCATAGAAGCCCACATTCAAAAGGACGAGAAATTTGAATAATTCCCGTCCGAGTCATAGCGCTGCCCCAAACTTGATAAAATGAGAAACAATTTCAACAAAACCGGTTTGAAGGTGAAGGTGAATTGGCATTTTGATTTTTCTCTGTGTCTGGGATACTCTCTCTATAGCACATGGTAACCAAACCACTTACACAATACGCTGAGAAATGGATCAATATTTAGACGCGCCGCATGTGTATTTATTTTATGGATATCTGGATCGGCCTCTGGCAGCCTTACAATATTCTTCTATACCCATTGCCCTGATCTTTTCATTTATCATCACCCATCCTTTATACAGGCCAGGATCAAAATTAGTTTTTTCGCAGGGAAACTGGTCACACTGGTAGCAAAAATCAATCTGCTTTTCCTGGTGACACCCGCGTACTCCACAGTCCTTAAACAACTTACACTGTTCGTTGCGACACCCCTTACAATTTTCCGAGGCAAAATAGTCCAGCATCTCCTTGAAAGCAGGGTATTTGTTAAAAATAGGGTTATCCAGAAGCGTCTCAAATCGTTTGGCATTGATGTGGAAATTTCCCAATTTTTCTTTAAGTTTCAGGCTGTATCTCCGTATATCTCCGTCCACATGTGCAAAACAAGTTTCGCAACACAGGCCGCAGGGGGCTATAGACTCTTTAATTCTTTCATCAGTCATGCATTTTCTCCTTCTATTGAAATAAGTTACTCCTCTGGGGGCTCAATACCCCGTTGCTTGCGGTGGAGTAGTTTGTTTGATCATAACTATTGGAGTCGGGAGAAAAAAGTGGCATAATCGACATTATAATAGGCGATATCGCCAATCTTTGCAATCTAGCAGGAACCGATGAAAAAAGTTACTATTCTTGCGCCTTACAACACCATGGCGACAACCATTTTTGGACCCATGGATATTTTGAATCAGGCAGGGCGGTTCTGGAATCGTCTGATTAAATCCCCCAAGACACCTTTTTTTGATGTAACAATCGCCTCGGCAGACGGACAGCCCATCAGGTCCGTGAATAATATCTATATCCAACCCCATTGCAGCATTGAGGATGTTCAGCAAACCGATCTGATTGTTATCTCCTCGGCTACCTATATTCAAGAAATTCTTGAAAAGAATCCGGAACTGGTGCCTTGGATACGCCATCATTACGATCGAGGCACCCATGTTGCCAGTATTTGCACTGGCGTCTTTTTACTGGCGGAAACCGGACTTCTTGATGGTAAATCCGCCACCCTCCATTGGGGATTTGTAGATATGTTCCGCAAAAGATATCCACAGGTGAAATTAAGACAGGATCAGATGTACATTGATCACGGTCGTCTCTATTGTTCGGCTGGCGTAAGCGCTGGTCTGGATCTTTCTCTGTATCTGGTGGAAAAATTTTGTGGTCGACAAGCAGCTTTAGAGTCTGCAAAGACCATGGTTCTAGATATGGGTAGAGTATCGCAGACTCCCTATGAGCGTTTGTTTTTTCGAAAAGACCATGGTGACCCTTTAGTTGTGAAAGCCCAGGAATGGATAGAACAGCATAAATCTGAGCCAATTGATTACGAGTGGCTGGCACAAGAATTTCGAATGAGCCGGCGATCCATGGAACGCCGCTTTAAGCAGTCACTAGGAGTAACTCCATTGGGTTATTTACAGAAATTGCGGGTGGAAAGAGCTAAGCTCCTGCTGGAGGAAGGCACCCAGACTTTCAGTGAAATAACATATCAGGTTGGGTACGAAGACATTCCATTTTTCAGAAAAATATTTGTCAGACTCACTGGTTTGAGACCAAATGAATATCAGAGGAGATTCACAGGGTACTCTATAGCCGCTTGCAAAACCTCCGACGGGTAGTAACTGTGCGCAATCGCGAGCGACAGCTCTGAAGAGTGAAAATCCTTCGCGTTGAATGTGTCGCGATAATCGCGATTTATGTGTATCGCTATTCGCTGATGAAATTATTTTTTCGCGATGAAGGAATAGTTTTGAAAATATAGCCGCGTTTGATGTGGGAGGTATCACCGCCCTGGCTGGGGCACAGATGACGTTTGAGGTTCTTTGCTTGGCGGCCGAAAGCTTTTCGCAACGAGCTAAGAGCTGATGAGTTCTTCTGACTTCACGCGATAATTGTCAACAATGCATTTTATAAGGGATTACTCCCCTTACGCCGCCTCGTGCCAGGAGTTTGGGTCAATAATATACAAGAGGGCCACTTAAAAGAATTTCACATTTTAGACTTCCTCAGGACCGGTAATGAAATGAATCATAAAATCTTCAAGCTGATGTTCAATCTGTATCCTCCATATTGGGCTACGGGAATTGTAGTAAAAAACGTTACTCCGGATTTCAGGGAGGTCATCGTTGAGATGAAGATGAGATTTTATAACCGAAATTACATGTACACCCATTTTGGAGGATCACTTTATGCGATGACTGACCCATTTTATATGGTGATGCTAATTCAAATTTTAGGAAATGAATATGTGGTGTGGGATAAAGCAGCGTACATAAATTTTATCAAGCCTGGTAGAGGAACTGTCACAGCCAAGTTCACTATTGATCAGGTACTACTGACAGATATCTCTAAAAACACCGCTGATGGACAAAAATATATACGTGACCTTACTGTTGACGTTAAAGACGAGCAAGACGAAACAGTGGCGAGAGTAGTTAAGACGCTTTATATTCGAAAAAATATACCCGGTAAATCCTAATATAAGAGTATACTGATTGACAATTTCCCTCTCAATCAACAATAACAAATAGAACCATTCCTATTTGAGAAAAAGAACTGCTTGGCGGTATTGCGGAATACATCCAGGCCTACAAGAAACGATTTGTGTGATGGCTGACCAAATGACAACTTTCCTTGAATCACTGTTCAGCGCCTTCCGTGATAATGCTAAAATGAATCATTACGCGGAGTATGATGGATCCAGAATTTATTCCACCATGCCGGTTACATCATTCCTGTACAATTTTTTCATTTACAACACCATCTACCAATATGATTGGGAGACATCGATAAGACTTAAGACGCCAATCCCGTGGTCAGTAGAACGGGAGTCGCAGGTTGGTGGAGAGGCTGCAGAACCTTCGAAATCAGATTCAGAGTTCGCTAGGCAAAAAAGACTCGAAAAATTTATGAGGAAGGCTTGCAAAAGGGACAGGACAATTCTTCACAGCGCTCTGTTACCCCTCTCGAGGCTTTCGGATCTCAATGGTCGATGGACTTCCCTGTTCGTGTCGACTTCGAGGACTCACAGAGAGGCTGTCGCGAGTTTTTTCACGCACTTGTCAGAACTGTCCCGCGCCATTCAGGCTGCCCAGGAAACAGGAGACGGCATATTTGATGCGACCAAGCAGAATTTCGAAATGATCCAGAAGTGCCGATATTTCGTTTACACATTGAGAAATGACATCATTTCAGGATCGAAGACTCTTGGGGATGTTGTTGACCTTAACCAGGAGAAACGGATAGCTCACTACGACCTGTTTATCAAGAGCCTGTTACAGTTATTTTTTCTCTGTCACGAAATGGGACCATTGCCCGAAGTCGCTTTCAGGCTGTCTGTAAGAGAGGGCCGTGTTCCGCCTCCACCTGCCGGCAGTCAGGTCCGATTCAGGTCTTTTGTGAAGGATGACTAACAAAATCGCTCGGTGAAGTAAACCTGAAAGCCTATGCGCTCGACATGGGTTATAACGCTGTTAACAAGTTCTCGGGAAGGCGAATCGGTGTCAGGACGTACCATGGTTTACAGATATGTTGGATATTGCCGATGTGGATGCGAAGTATGGATAGAGTATCTATTGGACGGAAATGGATGGTTCCACCGTTTTTTGATGCGAACCACAACGGTTCATAGACTTTTCTGCCGCACAGGAGCGTGGTAATGCTTTGAACTTTGGAAAGTAATTCCTGAAGAAGGTTCAAAATGTATAAAGCCTTACAAGACCCTCCTTATCGTTGCTTGTTTAGCCTCAAGCCTCTCGTCGATTACTGGACACAGCTTGAGACCGGCGCCGATCTGTATGGGACTCAACTTGTGGAAACAATTCAGTCCGGCTTAGCCGACGCCCCTGAGTTGCTAAAACCAATTGAAGACTTCTCCGTTCTCGAAACCCACCAGGATCTAGTTAGAACGCTTATGAGCGCCGTCCTCCCTAGAGCGTTCTGGGACACGGGGCTTTCAGGGGCAGTGGTACCGTTCACTTTGCGACCTGTCTTTGTCTCGCCTAAGTTTAGGACTCTATTCCTAAATAACGATGGATCGTTCAGGGGAAGAATCAAAGTGAAACGGGACGAGTTTGTGCGTGCTAGGCTGATCCGCTTTTATTTGCTGATTTTGAAACGGTTTTACGGTATCGATAAAGACTTAGACTATCCACTTGTTACGGTAGTCCAGGATCTGGAAACCGGATTAGACCGACACTTTGAGATTCGTCCGGATTTGCGTTTTGTAGAGGCGCACAGGGTCGGGTCGCCGCCCCGTTTAACCGACACGGATCTGGCTACCATCATGCGGAATCTCAAGGATCCCGAAGCGTTCTTCGAATTTCTTCCACCTGAGAATTTTGAGTTCCACGGTTTTACCATCATCCAGGCGGTAGATGTAACACTATCCGAAGTTATTTCAGCCCTGGAAAGGGATCTCATTGACAGGAGTTCCATATCGTCTAAGGAGGGCTTTGCTCTCCTGCAGGATAGGCTCCGGACCCTTCTTCGTCGTCCTGAGCTGAAGGTCCACCTGGCAGTGATGAAAAATGATCAGGTTTTACTGCTTAATAGCGCCTGTGAAATGACTAACTGCTGCATTTTTGCAAACTCGCGGCATGTGGACATAAGACAGTTCAAGGGATCATTGTATGATAGAGCGGTGCAGGGCGACGGAATATTTGTCGTTAGGGATCTAGCTGAAGAACCAGTCCTTAGCCGAGTTGATGAGAATATCGTTGAGGTCGGTATCAGGTCTATGATGGTGGCCCCCCTTAGGTTTCAGGGACAACTTATCGGGACATTGGAGGTTGGTTCGCCGAACCCGGATGAGTTTGGTCCCGGTGAGGAATTAGTTCTAAGCCAAATTCTCCCTTTGTTTTCGATGGCTGTCAAGAGGTCCTTGGACGAGCTTGAAAACCGGGTAGATGCCGTCATCAAGGAAAAGTGCACGGCCATTCATCCATCAGTGGAATGGCGTTTTCGAAAGGCTGCCCTTAGGCATTTGGAACATTTAGGGGATGCTGAATCAGCGGGAATGGAGCCCATAGTCTTTAAGGATGTTTTTCCGTTGTACGGCGCATCTGATGTTAGAGGTTCATCGGAACTTCGAAACCGGGCCATCCAGTCGGACCTTGTTGAACATCTCGGCCTAGCCCTTAACATAGTTCACGCCGCCGCAGAAGTCGCGTCGATGCCAATTATTAGTGAGTTGTCGTTTCGGACGGAGCGACAACTGGAGATGGTGCGTAACGGGCTAGGCACAGGAGATCTGACGTCGATCTTGAAGTTCCTTCGCAATGTATTGGAACCAATTTTCCCACGGCTAGGGAATTTAGGTCCTCTTGTAACGGATCCCATTGAGACTTACAAAAGGGCTATGGACAGCTCCCTTGGAATGGTTTATCGCGAGCGCAAGAATTTTGAGCGAAGTATTTCCTGTTTCAATCAAAGGATTTCCTCGTACCTTGAACAGGAAGAGGCTGAGGCGCAAGCCACGCTTCCTCACTATTTCAACAAGCATCAAACCGACGGAGTGGATTACATAATCTACGTCGGAGCTTCGATGATCGAAAACGGCGCCTTTGACATTCTCGATGTGAGAAACCTGCGTCTCTGGCAGCTTATGGTTGCCTGCGGTATTGCTTGGCACGCCGAAGACGTTCGAAAGTCACTGAAGGTTACACTCGACGCTACCCACATTATACTCGTAAATCACAGCTCTGTTTCCATTAGATTTCGATTTGATGAAAAACGCTTTGATGTCGATGGAGCCTATGACGTTGGTCATGAGATTATTCGGTCTAGAATCGACAAAGCCACGGTCAAAGGTCGAGACGAAAGGCTGACCCAACCAGGTAAAATCGCAATCGTATATTCTCGACCGAATGAATATCAGGAGATGATCAATCATATCAGCTTTCTTCAGGGACAGGACTATCTCAATGACGACTTGGAATCGCTGGAACTGGATGATCTGCCCGGTGTTCAGGGATTGAGGGCCCTGCGAGTCGGTGTGAAACTTGAATCCACAAGGTTGGCTAGTAGGGTAGCTAAATTCGCCCCCTAACCAAAATCCACGTCTAATTTTCTGGGGAGGCGACGTTGCGTCTCCCTTCAACTGTTAAAACTTCACGATAAGTATCGATCTGTGGTTGAGCATCTGAGACTTAGCGAAAACAGCTAGCCATTGTAATATGCACAAGAACTGGACAACGTATAAGGGCGGGCGATGTTGAATGAAACCTGTTGAAAACATGGATAATCCACTTTTTATTCAAAGAGGATATTTAAATTCAAGTCATCGAATGGAGATAGAGAAATGATTGCCCGAGTTTGGAAAGGATGGACAAAGCTTGAGACGCTAACAAAGAGGCCGATAGGAAACGGGGTTAGGACCGATGTTCATCCTCCATGACACGAGATGCTGCTGAGCCCGATCATATGGGGCACGAAACCCATCATTCCACCTGTCGAAAAAGAAAGGAAATCCATGATGAAGCGAGAGACAATACACAAAGTTCTATTCTGGACACTAGTTGCCCTGACTCTGGGATTTGCCCCGATGGAGCAGGTGGATGCCTGCACCCGCGCTGTGTACCTCGGTCCCGAAGGCACGATCATCGCTGGCCGGTCAATGGACTGGGAGGAAAACACGGGAACGGACCTCTGGGCGTTTCCGGCCGGCATGAAACGCGAGGGAGCGGCTGGCGTAACCTCGATGAAGTGGGCGTCGAAGTATGGCAGTGTGGTTTGCTCTTTCTATAATGTCAGCACTGTCGACGGTATGAACGAGAAGGGGCTTGTCGCAAACGTTCTCTATCTCGCCGAATCTGAATACGGCAAGCCGGATGGCAAGCGTCCGACAATCTCGATTGCTGCGTGGGCGCAGTATGTACTCGATAACTACGCCACTGTCGCTGAGACTGTAAACGCTCTGCGCGAGGATCCGTTCGTAGTGATTGCACCCACGCTGCCCAATGGTAGGCCGGCGACGGGGCATCTAGCGATTTCCGATCCAACGGGCGACTCGGCCATCTTCGAATACATCGGTGGTAAGCTGGTCATTCATCACAGCAAGAACTATCAGGTGATGACCAACTCTCCAGTGTATGACCAGCAACTCGCACTGAACAAGTACTGGGAGGAGATCGGCGGTTTGACCTTCCTGCCTGGCACCAGCCGGGCATCGGATCGCTTCGCTCGTGCGTCGTTTTACATCAACGCTATCCCTAAGACCGCCGATATGCCCCAGGCTGTGGCCAGCGTCTTTGGTGTGATTCGTGGGGTTTCAGTGCCGCTGGGCATCACCACGCCGGGTCAGCCGAACATTGCCTCGACGTACTGGCGCACATTCTCCGACCACAAGAACAAGGTCTACTACTTTGATTCGGCGACCAGCCCAACGGTGTTTTGGGTGCCGTTGAGGGAGTTGGATCTGAAGGAAGGCGCTCCTGTCAAGAAACTCACATTAGTTGGTGGCAAGACTTATTCCGGCAGTGCGGCAAGCAAGTTCGAACCGGCTGAGCCTTTCGCGTTTCTCCCGGCTGCAGTTAAGTAATCGCCTCAGATTGCGCAGAGGTGATACTGACTACTGACAACGAAGGGAATGAGCCTCTTAGCCTGCCCGGTAGCCGGTGCCTCATGAAAGATAGACAGAGAGAAGAGAGACCGCCATGTACGATCATCTATTCGAAACGTTCCAGATTAATGGTTTGAAGTTGAAGAACCGACTCACCATGGCTCCTCTCCGATTTCTGAAAGACCGACTGCTTATGTTTTGATTGACAGAAACTCCGATGCATTGCGCTCAAGAAGATTCTTTAGAAAATCCCCAGGCAAGTGGAGCGCCTCCAACCGGCGGATTTCTCTGTCCCATGCGTAGGGGATATTCGGGAAATCCGTTCCGAACATGATGCGGTCAGCTCGAAAGTCCAGCAACTGCGGACGCGGCTCCAGATTGGGCAAATAGTCTGCTAGCGCCATTGCAGTGTCAACCCAAAGGTTGTCGTAACATTCCAGTAATCGCCGATACTGATCGAATTCGTTTGCGCCAAGGTGGGGCACACAAATCCTGAGGTCCGGGTAGTTTTTCAACACAAATTCCAATTTCTGGAAGTTGCATGTCTCGTAAGGATCACGTTTGTACTGATAGCTAGGGTTTTTAGGCTCCCTGCCCACATGCATGATCAGGGATTTGTTGTGATCAGCGCATGTCTCATATATTTCCTCCATTGCCGCGTCATCCATGGCGAAATATTGCACATGGGCATGGAGTTTTATTCCAACGAGCCCCATTTCAAACGCTTCCTTCATGATAGTTGCCGCGTTGTTCTCGCCGGGGAAGACCGTGGCCACGCCTATGACCTGCGGATATTGCCGGCACAGCTCAGCCATATACCTGTTCAAGTGTCGGGCCATGCCCGGTCTGTGGGAGTAATGCAATCCTAGGATACGGCCTACGCCCCTAGACGAAAGGAATTCTATTATTTGAGGCGAGGTTAATTTGTAGCGGATAGGCCACGCAAACCGATCGAACCAGCGCCAAATGGCTTGAAAAAGGGCATCCGGAAAGAGATGCACGTGTGCGTCCATAACGCTTGGAAAGTGGTCCGGCAACCTCTTGCCTTCAGAATCATCTAATGCATGCCCAATACTCATGAGTTTCCTCATTCAGTAATATGCGACTTCTTGCCTGTAATGAAACTCGAATTCAATCCTCACTATTATATCAAGTTGACACAGTAAATGTTGAGGGGCGATAGTCAACTATAATTTAGATCTACCAATCCGGGATTGTATTTATTTGGAGTCATAAATCGAAGGTATTCCGACCTGTAACTTCTCAATAACACCGGGTAAGTCCATGCTTGGGTGTTTTGCCTGCTGGTCGGGGTTTTGTTGCCGGTAGAGGGGGCCCCGCCATTTGGCATTATTTGATGAAAAAGCAAAAAAAGGCGCAACACAAGGATTGAAATATGCTTTAAGGGCCTTATAAGGACGACCTTAAGGATTCCTGAAATTTCTGATGAAGGAGGCGCACCCCGTTGGTGGCGGCCCTGTTGGAGATTGTCCAGACCCAGCAGGAGCTTATTCAAGCTTATCTTCTACAGTGCGACAGAAAAAGATATTTCATATTAACATGTTAGAGCCACAGAAAAAAT
>JAPLJJ010000254.1 GCA_026388665.1 Deltaproteobacteria bacterium | reverse complement strand
GTTCATGCCGATTGTCGGGAATGAGAGGTTTGCGTTGGTGACATCCGCCTGCCATCTTCCGAGGGCGCTCGAACAATTCAGGGCAAAAGGAACCAAACCTATCCCGTGCCCTTGTGACTTTAGGACTAAGCAAACACCACCCTTGCTATTCTTGCTGATTCCGGGCGGTGGTTTAGAGAATTCACAAATCGCGTTACATGAATATTATGGGCGACTGTTTTATTGGCTGACGGCTAGGGTAGCGCCTGCCTCCGTGCAAGCGTACTAACAGAAGAAGCAACAATGAAGCTGGCAGCATTATATTACGCCAGATGAATCTGAAGCCAATTTCATTGGAAATCAAACTCAACCAAGAGGCAAATTAACATGGAAAACAAGGTGGAGCAGTTGGTTGTTTATGGCGCGAAGTGGTGCCCGGACGCGAAAAGGGCGAGAAAATTCCTGGATGGTCACGGAATAAAATATGAATGGCATGATATCGATGAAGAAGAAGGGGCCAGGGATTTCGTCATCAAGGTCAATGGCAGATTCGTAATTCCCACGCTGCTTTTCCCTGATGTTAGAGAGTAACTCCTTGGCGCCATTCATGATTCTTCAGGTCTAATTACTTTTATTGGAAGCGCGTTCCCTGGCTTCGTAAAGAAGGTACTCGTTAATAAAACGATTGATATCCCCGTCCAGGACTGCCTGAACATTGCCTATTTCACAATTGGTCCTATGGTCTTTTACCAACTGATAGGGTTGAAGCACGTAAGATCTGATCTGTGAGCCCCAGGCTATGTCCTTCTTTCCCTTGTGCAGAGTGTCTTTTTCAGCTCTTTTCTTTTCCAGTTCCAGATCATACAGCCGAGATCGAAGTATTTTCATGGCCATAGCTTTGTTTTTGTGCTGTGAACGTTCATTCTGACACTGAACCACAATATTTGTGGGTAAATGCGTAATCCTGACCGCCGAATCAGTCTTGTTTATATGTTGACCGCCCGCGCCGGACGCCCGATATGTGTCTATCTTTAGGTCGGTTTCATTAATCTCGATTTCGACATCATCATCCGCGCTTGGATAAACAAATAACGCTGCAAAAGAAGTGTGGCGCCGCGCGTTTGCGTCGAACGGAGAAATTCGAACAAGGCGATGAATCCCCATCTCGGCCCTTAATCGACCGTAAGCGTATTCTCCGTCAACTGAGAACGTTACTGATTTCAGTCCTGCTTCTTCACCCTGAAGCGAATCCAGAATCTCGGCCTTTTGTCCCTCAATTTCCGCCCATCTCAGGTACATACGAAGCAGCATTTCTGTCCAGTCCTGAGCCTCGGTTCCGCCGGCTCCAGCGTGTATTTCAACAATGGCTGAGCCGGTATCCTCAGGCTGTGTGAATAGCCTCTGAACCTCCATCTCACGTATGTCGCTCTCAAGTTTCGATATATTTTCCTGGACCTCCTCGAGCACAGACTGGTCTTCTTCTTCAAGAGCCAGCTCGAGTAAAGCCTCCGCGTCCTCTATATTCCTGTCAAGTCCCTGGAAATTCTGCAATATCCTTGCGATCTGTTTTTGCTCACGCAAAACGTCTTTCGCTTGTCCTGGACTGTTCCAGAAGCCTTCATTCGACTGGGTTTTTTCAATATCATCTAAACGGGAAATCTTAGCGTCGAGGTCAAAGATAACCTCGGAGATTGGATTGTCGTTGTCTTATTTCGGCCAGTTTTTGTTGAAGTTCAAACATCGTCTTCCTCCGCAGACTTGAGGTTCGCGCCGGAATAGGCCCGTCCTTCAAGCCATTTATTATATTCAGAGAACCCGTCGGAATCTACAGATTCCAATGCCTCATCAATTATTTTAAGTCTTGAATCCAGGTTATCAACAAAGTGTATCAATATGGCTTCACGTGTAAAGGGACGAACAGGGGCCCCAAACTCCGGTTCGCCGTGATGCGACAACAGGATATGCTCAAGATCCACGAGCCATGGTTCATTCTCAAGCCCCAATTCAAGCGCCACGGTTCTCAGAAGCGTTGCGCCCAGGGTTATGTGTCCCAGCAATCTTCCCTCGATGGTTCGGGTTCGCGTCGTCGTTGTTATCTCCCGCAGTTTTCCAACATCATGGAGAATCGCTCCAGCTATGGCTATGGACCTATTTGTCCTAGGTTCAGTTTCCAGGATCGCGAGGACTTTCTTGACCACTGACCACGTGTGTTCAATGAGTCCGCCTCTGTACGCATGATGGATCATCTTAGCCGCGGGCGCGACCTTAAATTGGTCGGCGCTCCTCTCCAATATTTCCGCCACAAAGTTGGACAACTCCAATGGTTCAAGAGTTTCCGTCAACTCGATCAATTCTTCGAAAAGCTCATCCACATTATATTGAGTTGATCTGACAATTGCTCCTATATCCGATACCTCTGTTTCGTCTGCTCTTCTAATCTTATCGACAATGAGTTGACTCCTGTCCCTGAATACCTCAATTCGGCCTTCAACCTTGACAATATTGCCAATTTCAAAATTATGGCCCCATTTGTGGAGGGTTTCAGGCCATAGTTTTGCTGATATTTCCGCGCTGACATCGCCCACTTTCAGGTCCAGGTAATCCTGGCCGCCGCGTGTCTTTCTAATGTTTTTTGCCCGCAATTCAAAGAATTGGAGAACTTGATCTCCGTCCTTAAGTTCCTTTATCAAGAGAGTTGAAGACATGAATTCACCAATTTCATCAATCAGGTCAGTCGGTTATAAAATGTTGCGTGTGCGGGTTAATTGTTCAGGCTAATTGGAGCGAGAGGTCCGCATTCCGGTCAAGGTTGTTTGGCTGGGTAGTTCAATGCCGCGTGGCCCGTGTCCGAACAGTGCTACTAATTAAAGAAGCCTCCCTTTTATTGAGGGCATCCAATGATTTTTCCATAAACTCCGGGATGTCTATGTTTTTGCCTCCGTGAAGAATAGCGTAGATTTCACCTAGAATAGGGGGGTGGAATCCCCGCTGAGTTGCAATTCTTTGGGCAAAGCGAGAGGCTTCGAAACCTTCAACTGCGATCATCTTCTTCCTGTATTGTTCCAGCAAAACCCTGGCGGGTCTGCCTTTACCCTGTTTTTCGTCCATTTGAACCAGGTCTCTACCGAAACTAGCTGAACGTCCGCCCCGGCAAGTGGCCAGAAGATCAGCCATCCAGACCTGGCTCTCCGCGTCGAAAGTTTCCGGAGACGCTCCTAGAAGCGATCCAAAAACCCTGATTTCCGCGGTCACAAGAGTGGCGTAAGTAGCCAGGAAGTTTTCCGGCGCCAATTTGGATCCTTCAAGGATTCCGTATCCGATTGCATAGACGTTTTTCATGGCCGCAGAGAGTGTAGTTCCCGTGACATCCCCTGAATAAACGACTCTGAACAAAGGCGTCTCAATTAAGGGCTTTAGTCGTTCAAAAGTTTCGTAATGATCACAAGCGATCTGCGTTACTCCCGCTCCGCCATGTGCGATTTCATGAGCCAGGTTAGCCCCTGAAAGGGCGGATATCCTCATTCGCTTCCCTAATCGTTCAAGTTCTTCACGAACCGTCTGGCACGGCAACAATCCCGTTTCGGGCACAAAACCTTTTGTAGCGATTACCAGGTCACTTCCTTCCGGCGCCAGTTCAAGAATTTTGGTCATTGTGGAGTAGAAATACTTGCTGGGTGTAACCAGAAGTATGAGCGAAGTATCGCCGATTGCAGCTATAAGGTCGGATTCCGGTCTTACAGACCTTGGGATTATTACGTCCTTGAAAATCCACGGGTGTTTACGTTCGACAGTAAGTTTTTCAATAATTTCTTCTCTGGAATCATACAGTATCAGAGCATGTTCGGAGAGTTCACTCTTGTTTAGTAAGTTTTTTCCGATATGCAATGCGAGTGTATAACCCCACGCTCCTGCGTTCACAACAGTTAAAGTGTTTTGGCCTCTCAGGGGATAGATGCGCCGATCCGCGTGATACGCGTAGAAGTTGAGCAGAGATTCATTTCTAGGTGAGTAGTCTCGCCTCCATACAGACCATGAAATCGCTCGTCGTCCCGA
>JAPLJJ010000128.1 GCA_026388665.1 Deltaproteobacteria bacterium | reverse complement strand
CGTAGGGGTTTATGGCTATAAACCCTCTGGCCAAACGAACCCGTTTCGGCCGGGTTTAACCGGCTGTTCCTACCCCTATTGTTTGCAGATCCATGTCGCACAAGATCTTGCACATAGCGCGACCAAACGTCTTTTTGGTTGCATATAGGCGTTTTAGATGATAAAAGACAACTCGTCATGATCATTCAACGCAGGTTCTGGGAACGTTTGCTTTTGCGACTCTGGGAGAAGCGCTCAGTCCTCTGGGTTTCCGGAGTACGGAGGGCGGGGAAGACTTGTTTATGCCAGGCGATTCCCGGAATCGAATATTTCGACTGCGAACTCCCTCGGGTTCGTAGAATGCTGGATGACCCCGAGGCCTTTCTCGGGGATCTCCGAGGTCGAAAGGTTGTCCTTGACGAGATCCATCGGCTCGGAAACCCGTCAGAGATACTCAAGATCGCAGCCGATCATTACCAGGATATCCACATCATCGCCACCGGTTCGTCCTCGCTCGGCGCATCCCGGAAGTTCCGGGACACGTTGACCGGACGGAAGATGGAGATCTGGTTGACTCCCATGATCTCAGAGGACCTCCACGATTTCGATGAGTTGGATATTTCCCGGCGATTGTCTAGGGGCGGGCTGCCGCCGTTTTTCTTATCCGAAGACTATCCGGAGCGCGAGTTCCAGGAATGGATGGATGCTTATTGGGCCAAGGATATCCAGGAATTGTTCCGCCTGGAACGACGATTTTCTTTCCAGCGCTTCGCCGAGCTTCTGTTCATGCAGAGTGGCGGCATTTTCGAGGCGACGAAATTCACCGCCCAGTGCGAGGCCAGCCGAACGACGATCGGCAACTATCTCGCCGTCCTCGAGGCCACCTACGTAGTCCATATCGTCCGTCCGTTTAGCACCCGCCGCCGGTCGGAAATCCTATCTGCGCCCAAGGTCTATGGTTTTGATACCGGATTCGTCTGCTTCCATAAAGGCTGGTGGAACCTTCGGCCCGATGATCTCGGAATTCTTTGGGAACACTATGTCCTCAATGAAATTCAAGGCCGGCTCCAGAGCCGGAATCTCCGCTACTGGCGCGACAAGCAAAGCCATGAAGTGGATTTCATCTGGCCCAACAAGGGCGGCCGGCCGGTTGCCATCGAAGTCAAGTGGTCGGCGGGGCAGTTCGACATAGCGGGGCTTCGAGCCTTTCGCCGCCTCTATCCGGAAGGGTCGAATTTCGTCGTTTGTCGCGACGTGGAGCGATCGTATAGGCGCTTAATCAGGAATTTGGACCTCGAGTTCATCGGCTTGGAGGACCTGATCTTGCGTCTCGAGGGAATATCGGCCTGAGCGCACGACGCTACTCGTTGTCATCTCGAGCGAGCCCCTCTACGCATGTCATCTTGAGCGAGCGCAGCGACGGGAGATCTTTCCCAGCCGCTATTTATCTGTATGGTCGGCAATGTACATAACCAGCGATAGAATAGATTTCTCTCTTCGTTCGAAATGACAATGCGTAGGGGCGCACGACGATAAATAAATCATTGATCCAGGTTCCCACGGTTCTACCGTGGGAAAATGTCGGACACGGTCCGACCTACGTTTGAATTTGGATATTGGCCGTTTTTTGAACGGCGACACCGTGGGAATGAGGGTTGGGGCTAAACAGGTGTCCTTGACAGATCATAAAACATGATACGGTTACGTTTGTTCTTGTCTTTCTCGTGGATGAAATTGAAACTTGACCGTTTGTAAAAGGCAAGAACCCTCTCATCATTGCAGGCGTCAAGGGTCAGAAGACGACACCCTGTACGATTATTGGTTGTAAAAAAGAGCTTTGTCAGGTTCAACAACAGGGAACCAATCCCTAAATGCTGGCAATCTTGTTGGATAGCTAATCTAGCTATTTTCACAGCAGGGATATTGGGATAACGCTTCTCTTCGGGGATCTCGTCTTCGTGATCCTTGAAATCCTTTATCCGGACACTATCGTTCGAATAGCTAATTAAGCCTACGAGAGGACTTTTCTCCGCCATCTCAGCGTTGTATTCATACAAGCAATATGTTTTGGTAAATAATTGTCTTTCGTGGTTGAGGACGTCGTTTTGAAAAAAATCATTCAGGTCTGAATCACCACAATCGAATTTCAAAGGATATTGTTCCTCAGAAAGTGGCTCAAGGACAAACCCCTCGAAAAGTATCCTATTTCTGTCTTGCGTTAGCATTTTCACGAATTTTTTTGCGTGCTTCTTCAATTCTAGGCAAAGGTGTTAGCGGAACCTTAATATCCTGCTCTTTCAGAATGGTCTTGATAAAATCTGCAGCTTCCTTGCCTTCCAAAACCGGCGTTGGAGTAATTGGAACAGCCATAACAGTTCTCCTCGGTCAATAGCTTATCTATTTTTATCGAAATTAGTAATCATTGTGATGATCTGGATCCGCGCCCAATCATCCCAGAATGGGACGTTAACAGCGTATTTGTTCACAAGGTAGCAAATGTACAGGAATGGGGCGGCGCAGCAAATCGCAGCTAGGAAGATCAGCGCCAGGGATCTGAAGGATAACCGTAGGGGCAGACCCGTGTGTCTGCCCTGATTTGGGTATTCCATAGAAGAGGGCGCACACACGGGAGCGCCCCTACACCACGATAAATGCAAATATTGCAAACCCCATGCCGGGATGGATTTCTCCCAGGGGTCGAAATGATAATGAGCGACCAACATACCGGCAGTGGTCATGATACTAATTCAAGTCAAACAGTCTGCGGAGTCCTTCCTGAACCTGGGCTTGCATCACGGGCGACAATTCGCCAAGTTCTCTCAGCAAAATTGATTTTGTGGCTGTCATCAAGCGGTGCAGTTGAAGTGTAGAGGTAATTGTGGCTGTCATCAAGCGGTGCAGTTGAAGTGTAGAGGTAACCCGCAGCCCAGTTGAAGCAAAGTCCGAATCTCTCGAGTCAATGACCAAATCGGTTTCCAGTAGGCTGGCTGGAATGCAGCTTGTGATGAAAGCCAGAATGAGATGGTCATGCGGCCCAATCAGTTCACTAAGGCACACAGCGGGCCGAACTTTGGCACTGGAAAGGTCATCAAAGGGAAAGGGTACGAGGACAACTTTATACTTCGTCATGGTATGGTTTCCCGTCAATCAGGGTATATATATCTTCTTTGGGGTCTTTTAAAAAGTCGAAGGCAGGACTCTGCGAAGCCGCATGCAACCATTCCTTTTCGTCGCTTTGATCTACCGCTGAATACATGACAATGACTCGTACACGCCTGGGGCCAGGGATGGGTAGGATGTCGTCCAGTTGCAATTCGTGATATTCATTGACCGTTCCTGTCATTTCTATGGCGGTCAGTGTTGTTTCCATTTATCGTTTCCCTTCTGACTGAGATTCACCTAGTCTTGCAACATATTATGCACATTAGCTGCCTATTGCAATATCAGGGATCAGCTAGCAAATGTACAGGAATGGGGCGGCGCAGCAAATCGCCGTGAGGAGGATCAGGGCCTTGTCTTTGGATGTGTTAGGAGAGGTCATTGGATTGGGTCCATCTTATTTCGACAACTGTAGGGGCAGACCCGCGTGTCTGCCCTGATTTGGGTATTCCACAGAAGAGGGTGCACACACGGGAGCGCCCCTACGAACTTTGCCCTTTCATACAATGTTGATCCTTGAGAAAGGGAAGGGTTTACGAACCCTGCCACCGTGACTAAACGAAAAGATCTAATCGGAATGGGCCAGTTCTTCCCTCACAATGCGGCGGAGTACTGTCTCAATCTCTTCCTGGCGCATCGCCTGTTTAAGCGTCTCGTTGATCAGCGTCTGATACCCTCGCTGACCGGCCTTGAGCTTGAAGAAGGCAACCACTCCCGTATCAATCATGATATTCACCCTTTGCTTACGGGGGACATCCTGAAGGTTGACTCGGAACCGGGAGCGGTCAAGATCAGCCTGCGTGACGATGGGAGCATCATCAGAGATTTTCAAAGAAGATTTCTTGTTCATTTTTTTCCGCCTTTCGCATGGAGATAATGTGGATTTCATCTGACTTCTCGGTATGAGCGACAACCACTACCGAAAAACTGCACAGACCCATGGTAATCCATCGTTACTCTCCGTAGTCAAACCGAGTATCCTCAAATGTGAAGGTGGGCCCGGCGAAAACCCTATGTACATCGGTAAAGTCAATGCCGTGTTTCTTGAAATTAGCCGTACGTTTCCGTTCATTCCAAGTGAATCGCATGAGTATATTATACACATTATCATGCGCGTTACAAGGCGGTTTTCATTCCAGGGATATCGGAATATGCGCCCAATCATCCCAGAATGTGACGTTAACGGCATATCTGTTAACGAGGTAGACTATATACAAAAATGGAATAGCGCAGCAGATCGCCGTGAGGAAGATCAGCGCCTTGTCTTTGGATGTGTTAGGAGAAGTCATTGGATTGGGTCCAAATTGTATATAGCGTACGCTGCGAGAAATTCAACCCCAACGTAGGGGCAGACCCGCGTGTCTGCCCTGATTTAGGTATGTCATTGAAGAGGGCGCACACACGGGAGCGCCCCTACGCCCGATGAATCCAAATATTGTCCATGTCTTTGCGAACGATAGGAAACTCATTTCTGGTAACGGAAACTATATTAATGTAAGGTTGATGTCGTATTGATTCGACTGAAATCGGAGACAAACTATGGACGTTGTCAGACAGATTTATGAAAGCCTCCCTGAAAGTATCCGAATGCCCGATTCGTTGAAGAATCGACCAGTCGAGGTAATCCTATTGCCGTTGGACGGGTCCCCGGTCACGCCAGGTAAAAGACGGAAAAAACTTAAAACGGCTCATGAGTTTCTTGGATCATGGAAAGGAGAAGTCCTCACGAGGCCTAAACAGGGCGAATACGAGAATAGAGAGTCTTTGGGATGATCCTCATGCCTGACACGAATGTTTGGATCAAGTTGCTTAATCCTGGAAACACCGCTATCAAGGACCGATTTGTTCTTACGGATCCGGGTGATATTCGGCTATGCTCTGTCGTTAAGGCCGAACTCTATTTCGGTGCTTACAAAAGTGCTAGAAAAGAAGAAAACATCGCGATTCTCGAAAACCTCTTCAAGGGTTTTTCATCTTTTTCTTTTGCAGATCGAGCAGCAAGAATTTATGGAGACCTGAGAGCACGACTGGCGGCCCAATGTTCGCCTATAGGCCCAAACGATCTCATGATCGCCGCAATCGCCATTGCGAACAAATCAATACTGGTTACACATAATACCACAGAATTCCAAAGAGTTAGCGGTCTAGAAATTGTAGATTGGGAAGCTTGTTAAGTTACAATTTTGACGTGA
Source organism: Deltaproteobacteria bacterium (assembly GCA_026388665.1). GTDB lineage: Bacteria > Desulfobacterota > Desulfomonilia > Desulfomonilales > Desulfomonilaceae > CAJBEZ01. The sequence goes on along the minus strand of JAPLJJ010000128.1, from coordinate 5,552 downwards.
GTTGATACTGAAGCGGGGTTCACAAATTCAGGCTGATTTCACCTTTTTTGTTCCACCGACTCATAGAAATGGAAATGATTGATCATCGGGACCTGCGCCCAATCATCCCAGAATGGGACGTTAACAGCGTATTTGTTCACAAGGTAGCAAATGTACAGGAATGGAGCGGCGCAGCAAATCACGGTGAGGAAGATCAGGGCCTTGTCTTTGGATGTGTTAGGGGAGGTCATTGGATTGGGTCCAGGTTATTTCGACGACCGTAGGGGCAGACCCGTGTGTCTGCCCTGATTTGGGTATTCCATAGAAGAGGGCACACACATGGGTGCGCCCCTACGCCCGATGAATCCACGATCCAAATTCCCACGACGTAGAGGTTCAAGATTTTGAACCGCAATCTTGAATTCTTAACGAAAAACTATTGAACTTCTTTCTCTGCAGAGTATTGTCATATAACAGATAAATGATCAAGATTAATCAGAGTATGCGCCCCCCTGGAAAAAGGGTTGACATGTCCGATTGTCCCCCATTAAAGTATTCGATAAAGCTTGCCACAACTCGTAATCGATGTGTGGAAATAGGATCCGGACTCCTAAAAAGTGGATTCGGATTACTCGCGGTGGAGATATAGGGGTCAATTATGCTTAGAGAAGAGCCGTTCTCTTTTAGAGTTGTTATACGGCGAGAGCCTGACGGTTGGGTGGCGCATTGTCTTGAGTTAAACCTTGTGACTGTCGCCGAGACGGACAAGCAAGCAGAGTCGGACATCATTGATCTAATAGGCGCCCACGTCCGGTATGCTCTTGAGAATGACAATCTAGAATTCATGTATCATCCGGCCCCTCTGAATATTTGGAAAGATTTCTTTAACTGTTCCGACCGGGAAACAAGTTCTTACCGCAGAGACCCAATATTTAAAGATGAGTCCTCACTTATTCCCATAATTGAAGCCAGCAAGTGTTTTTACAGACAAGTTTGTCATGCCTAAATCCCCATTACGGTTCAAGGATTTACTTACTTGAAAGCCTTGGTATCCCGAAAGACGTTGTTTGGCGTAATTGATCATTTGCGCCCAATCATCCCAGAATGGGACGTTAACAGCGTATCTGTTCACAAGGTAGCAAATTTACAGGAATGGGGCGGCGCAGCAAATCGCTGTGAGGAAGATCAGCGCCTTGTCTTTGGATGTGTCAGGAGAAGTCATTGGATTGGGACCATGTCATTTCGACAATCGTAGGGGCAGACCCGTGTGTCTGCCCTGATTTGGGGATTGTCATTGAAGAGGGCGCACACACGGGAGCGCCCCTACGCCCGATGAATCCAAATATTGCAAACCCCATGCCGACGAATACCCCCGGCGATGCCGGGGGCTAAATTATGTAACCCCGTTCGGGGTAAAGAAAATACGCCGGCGCAGAGGCACGGCGCTACTATGAATACACAGGCAGAGACGCCTGCGACAACCGTGGGTAAACGGGACAGGCAATCCGTCGAGCATACAATTCCGGAATTGCCCTAACAGGGCAAATATATGTTAGCCCATAGCACCGCTGTGGGTTCTTTGGGTTGGGATGGATTTTCTCCCAAAGGTCGAAATGACATTATCCGGGTTTGGTTGCAATCGAGGTAGGGTTGGCTGTGCCCACTATTCACACAAAAACGCCTCAAAAGGGATGTCTTTGAATGAATGAATAATTTCCGGACTGAGGCCACTCTCTCGCGACATTATTTCCGGAATTTTTTTTCTAAATTCCATTAAACGCTCAATCTCTTTTTCAGTCAGCCCCAGTTGGTCAAGCCTATATTCAAGGAGCGCCAGAGCGTCCGGCGCCTCAATATGGTAATGTTTTTTTTCATAAGCCCCGGTTAACGCAATCAGTATATCCAGCTCGTCTCCTTCAGATGAGCCGGGCTCACTACCCCATAGTTCATCTATTCGCGCCATTGCCGACTCGTAATCGGCCTCCGTCTTAATAGGCTCAATTATCATGATAACACCACCGGCGAAAATTCTAGATCAATCTGGCGTCGATCCGATCATAGTCCTTATGATAACCGACCCAGCGAATGAGCACAACCTGACGACGATAATCAATTTCGGCGACTATTCTATAATCATTTCCTCCGATATTGAATACAACTCTATTCCCATACAGGAAGTCTACCGTTCGACTACTGTTTCTAATATCAGCGGGCGAGTTCCAGGACGCTTTATCAGTTTCGTTCAACCAACCTGGAAACAGTTTTTTGGCTTTCGCGTTCCCTGATCTCAGGAAATCTATGACTTTCTTTCGTCCGCGTACTTCCATACTAATGTGACAATATCACATCGAATCCATGACGAGAACGGATATCTATGAATAAACCAATACACTGACAGGACGTATACTGACACGATAAATAAATCCACGATCCAAATTTCCATGGCCTACGGCCTGAATTTCCCATGGTTCCGCCGTGGGTGTGAGTTCGAAATGACAATGCGTGGGAGCACCCCTACGACCGATGAAATACAAAATCAAGCCTCAGATTAGATTCGTATTATCTCAGTGATTTTGTTGATTACTTCTGTCATTTTCTCCGGGCTCAATGTTCCCATCGTATATAATATTCGGCTTGAGTCCACGGTGTTCAAGATGTTTGGACGAATGTAACTATCCTGCCGTAACTGTCCCCCGGAAATATCCTGACTTGTCACTCTTACGGAATACCGGTCAGAACGGGAACTCACAATTGGACAGATCATGAGGTCATCACCCTCGAGATCAGCTATGACAACTGCAGGTCGTCTTTTGGATCCACTGAGGTCCGTAAAGAAATAATTGACGACAACTATGCTACCCTTTACAAATCGGCCCATGCCGCATCTTCCTCCGAACCCCCCAATTCCCTGCTTATTACGGGTTCAGATAGGAGCATACCCTCAAAAGTGTCCAGCTTGAGGCTGTCGCCTTTCTCTAATAATGAGACAAAGTCATAAACCGTATTGAGTTTTTCGGGCGATAGCCCTCGTAATTTCTCTTGAACGTGTTCGATACTAATAGTTTGCACGGTCTTTATTCCTCATATTGTATAATCCAGTGTAGAAATGGAAATGAAATTAAGAATATTCACGGGAGCGGCCCTCGATGTCTACTTCTCACTATAAAATGTGAACTCAATAAAGTCCACGTATTCGACTCTAAATACAGTGTAACCCTTTTCTGATAAAGTTTCCATAACCATCACTTCTTACATTTCTAACATTTGACAAACCGGGGGCAGCGAAATTTTACGTGGAATGGGACGGCGCAGCAAATCGCCGTGAGGAGGATCAGCGCCTTGTCTTCGGATGTGTTAGGAGAAGTCATTGGATTGGGTCCAAATTGTATATATTTGGAACTATATGTTTACTACAGGTGGAGGCGGAAATACAGGATTATTCGATGGTGCCGGGGCGGGGCCATGTCATTTCGACGAACGTAGGGGCAGACCCGTGTGTCTGCCCTGATTTGGGGATTGTGATTAAAAAGGGCGCACACGTGGGAAGATGTCGGGAGACACTACGTTTGAATTTGGTTATTGCCGTGAAACACCTTTGACACCGTCCTTGATCTCTTGTAAAATGCGGCCATTATGGAGGACGCTATGCTTGCTAAAAAAGTTGATGAATTCGCCTCAGGTAATTTGATTTCTTATCACTTTGTCGATACTGAACATCAGGTGGAATTTGACGCTCTGACCAATAACGAAGATCGCATTGATTATATTGAACTTATAAGAGGTATCGAACAGGTCAAAGAGCATGGCACAATATCGCTGGACGAATTGAAGGCGCTCCTGAGTGCAGAATAGCAGTCAAAAGCAATATCGCGTCAATATCAATAGACACGCTTCAAAAGAGATCACACGAATTCCTAAGGCAATAGCTTCCAAAATACTGACCAAAATAACTAAACTCCACGAAAACCCTTTCCCCAGCGGTTGCAAAAAGGTGTCAAGCCTAGAAAATGGCTACAGGTTAAGGCAGGGAGATTACAGAATCCTGTATGTTGTAAATTCGTCGTCGTTCGTGATCACCGTTGTGGCTGTAACACACAGAAAAGAGGCATACTCTAATTTGCGGTCCCAGTAGGTTTCCTACGGTTCTGCAGTGGCTGGCTTTGCTGCCCGCATATATGTGTGTTTACCAATGTAGGGGCAGACCCGCGTGTCTGCCCTGTATTTATGTATTCCATCGAAGAGGGCGCACACGTGGGAGCGCCCCTACCCCCGATGAATCCAAATATTGCAAACCCCATGCCGGGATGGATTTCTCCCAGGGGTCGAAATGACATACTGCTGTCATCTCGAGCGAGCCTTGCGACGAGAGATCTTTCCCCGCGTGTTTGCCCAAACCCGTTAGATTCCCCGGAAAATCAAGAGGGCTAATCCCAAACCGATTTAAAGATTGGCAAGAAAATCCTCGGCAGATACTCCAGCCTGCTTTAGGATTCCACGCAGTGTTCCAATAGCAAGATCGCGATGCATTGGAACGACACACCCTATGGCGCCATTTGGCATTTTCTTCAGTATTAAGCAGGTGGAAACTCCTCTAGATAGAGTTCAGTAGCTTCTTGTAGATTCGCGACGGCTTCCTCCAAGGTGTATCCTTGGCTGACCGTGCCGACCTCGGGGCACTCAGCGACAAACAAGTCGTCCTCTTTGTGGATTACCGCGGTAAAGGTTTTTCCAGATATAATGGTCACTCCTCTTTTAAATCTGGATCATTTTGGATTGTACGTCAAGATCCCAGGTCGGAACAAGGTCGAGCGGTGCGAAATATTAACGGCCGGTGTTCATTGTGTTGGGCCCAGAGTTCCGATAATTCCAGGTTCCCGTCCAGGAAATGGTTGATCATTGGAATCTGCGCCCAATCGTCCCAGAATGGGACGTTAACAGCGTATTTGTTCACAAGGTAGCAAATGTACAGGAATGGGGCGGCGCAGCAAATCGCCGTGAGGAAGATCAGCGCCTTGTCTTTGGATGTGTTAGGGGAGGTCATTGGATTGGGTCCATGTTATTTGGACAACCGTAATCCAAAAAACCAAATGCAAACAGCCTACCCATGGCCCAGCCATGGGCTCGTGCGCCTGCGAGCGCATTCAATCAGAGAGGTGAAATCAGAGAGGTGAAAGTCCTCTCCAGGTATACGCTACAGCCTGTAACCGACTGTAACTGCGTCGCTGTGAAGCGGGGTGGAGAGCAACAGGAGGTGAACGACCAGTCCGTAGGATGACGAACCCGTTTCGGCCGGGTGTTTCCGGCGAGCTTGCGAGCCAATAGCGAAGCCCAGACCCACGTGCGAAGTAAGATGAAAAGGTACTGAAAAGCAAATGGGAAGCCTGTCGAGCTGAGCGATAGCACGTAGCGTGGGAAAGCGACGACAGGGGAACACAAGGTGGTTGGGGACGGAATGGTCAGGAAGGTTGAATACGTGAAGCAGGGAGACCTATACGCATGAGAGAGGCGTATAGGAGTCAGAGCCTCCATAGTAGCGATGAAGCGCCGTAATGGGCGTGGAGCCAAGGGAGGCA
>JAPLJJ010000299.1 GCA_026388665.1 Deltaproteobacteria bacterium | reverse complement strand
GTTCATGCAGACGGAGGGATGGCCGAGTGGTTTAAGGCGGCGGTCTTGAAAACCGTTGATCCAAAAGATCCGGGGGTTCGAATCCCTCTCCCTCCGCCACTTACTTAATCAGCGCTCACAGATTCCTTCGAACTGTAATCCTTATAAAACCTAATGAAATAATCCACGCCGGACCACATGGTAAGAACAAGCGCTACATAAAGCAGGATTGTTCCAATTTCATGGAAGTCTATTGTCACAACAAAATGGTAATCGTAGTCGACCATCAAGGGAATAATGGCGGCAAATTGAAAAAAGGCCTTCCACTTCCCGATACGGCTCGGTTTCAACGTGGAATCCCACGATTTGGTTGTCGCTCTTAGAGCACTGACTGCGACCTCCCGACTGATAATCAGCATCACAATCCAGGCGTCAACCCGGTCCAACGCAATTAACATTATTAGAGCCGAGGTCACAAGCACCTTATCCGCGATCGGATCCAACAAACGACCAAAGGAAGACTCCACTTTCAGCTTTCGCGCTATAAAACCATCGAAAAAATCCGTGAGCGATGCGATGAAGAAAAGTACCGCAGCCAATGCGGACGGAAACCGGCCGGGGAAAAACAACAATACGACAATTGGTGGGACGAGTAATAATCGGCCTAGGGTCAGGAAATTAGGTAAATGTCTTTTCATAATATCTTACCGGAACCACGGGCAGGTCGCGCGAGGCTCATTGATTCCCAGGGATAGACACCGGTTGTTATCCTCTCAACCGGTAGAAATACTTCAAAAGTCGAACCCTTCCCCGGCTCGGAAGTTACACTCACTGCCCCTCGATGCTCCTCAAGTAATAGATGAACCTTGCTCAACCCCATGCCTGCGCCCGTAGTCTTCGAGGTAAAAAATGGATTAAATATTGCTGAAATGTCCTCAGCGTGTACCCCGACACCTGAGTCCACAAATGCGATTGACACCCCGGATTTGAGATTCTTTATGGTCACTCTCAGACGCCCCCCATGCGGCATAGCCGCATACGCGTTCTTTATGAGATTGTAAAAGACTTCTTCTATAGCTGTCGGATCAACACTAATCTTTGGAACATTCTTATCCGTCTCTAAGCTGAAACTGACCTTCCTGACAAGATCCGGCGGAACCGCCTGGCCTGCTTTGTCTCTAGCCCGTTCAACGAGTGGGATCAGGTCGGTTTTTACAAAATTAAATCTGTAAAACTTCGAGAACAGAACATATTCTTCGATGTCCTTTACCATCTTCTCGAGTCTAGCCACGTCATTGAGAATAATTTCAGTATACTTCCCGGCTGTGGAATCAGCGTCGGACATGTTGTGTAACCTCAGAGCGAAACCACCGAGAGACGTCACGCAGTTTCTAACCTCATGAGCGACACCTTCTACGACCGTGCCAAGGGCCGCTAGCTTTTCCGACTGTTTTAGGCGTCGTTCAACTTCATACAACCGGGCCAGTTCCGCAACAACAATGACTATGCCGCGAACTCGATTATTTTCCTTGATTATTGAGGTCGAAAGATAACCGGGAAACGTGCTGTTATCCTTTTTCCTGAAATGGAATTCGCCTTCAACCTTCCCTTCCCTTAAAGTATCCTTTACAAGATCACGATGAAGTAGGGTCCTCGCATCTCCTCGAACAAGAAAATGGATGTCCTTGTCTTTCAGTTCTTCGAAGGTATAGCCCCAGAGATTTGAAGCCGCGCGATTGATGGATTGGATTTTTCCACTCGAGTCCGTGGTAATCAGCGCTTCATTAATGATTGTTGTCAGGTGAGCCAGGTTCTTCTCGCTTCTATGGATTTCCTTCTTGAGTCGGACGTTTTCTTCAGCGAACCGACGGTTTTCAAGAAGTTTCTGAGCGAGCGCCACGACGTCTTCGGCTACGAATGGCTTGGATAAAAAATCATCCGCGCCAAGCTTCATGGCCTGCACCCCCACCTGGGGATTACCCGCTCCGGACATCACTATTACTATCGAACGCGGCAGCCTTTCCTTTGCGAACCGGAGCGCCTCGAACCCATCGACTTTGGGCATGTGAACATCAATCAGCGCAATGTCCGGTTTTTCCTTGACGAAAAGGTTCTTTCCTTCAGAACCGTCGAACGCCTGAAACACCTCGAAACCATGTTCCTCAAAGACATCCCGAAGCATGTTATTCAGAATCTGTGAGTCTTCGGCAATCAGTATTTTGGGGTTGTCTATGTCTGAGGCCATGTCTTTATACCTGATTCAACTGCTAAGAAATCTTTTGCGACACTCGTCTGAGCAGAAATAATATGTTTGCCCTCTCGTCCTCACATGAATCGAGTCTCGCGCCAGGACGTATGTTCCACATACCGGGTCTTTTACCATCTCGTTTATACTCGTGGAACCTGAGCCACGGTCAATTGTAGGGCCGGCAGCGCCTGACCCGAGCGCGGTCATGGCCCATCTTAACACCCTATAAAGAAGATAAATCCCAATGACCGTTATGAGAAGCCTGTACAATTCAGACTCCCTTTTGTCCGCTTCATTTCTTTGAACAAACGGACCCCTTCAATCTCGTCGGGCGCTAGTTTGTTCAGCATTTCTGTCAGTGTCAATTTCGACCTTGGATGCACCACGTCAGCAGCGATTTCCACTAACGGAACCAACACAAAAGCCCTTGTGGCCATACGGGGATGTGGGATCTCCAGACCATTGTCCGAAAATGACTTCTTGCCAAATAACAAGAGATCAAGGTCAATTTTTCGGGATCGATCACTCCTGTGGTCACGTCTCTTACCAAGGGACCGTTCTATGCGCCTGAGACATTGAATTAGTTTCCAATACGTCAGTTCTGTTTCGACCTCAAATACCGCATTAAGAAACTCAGGGCCCTCATCAATTAGATCTACCGGATCAGTTTTGTATAGACTCGAGACTTTAGTGACAATTGTGCCCGGTAAATTTCCTATTTGTTCGACAGCTTTGAAAAATGTCTCTTCGGGGTCCCCGAGATTCGCGCCAAAACCTATGTACGCGATAGACCGCATTAATTCCAGCTTTCAACCTTGTTTATCAAAGAGCCGATTCCCGCAATCCTCACCTCGACGGTATCACCATGAAACATCGGGCCAATTCCGGATGTGGTTCCGGTTGCTATGACATCCCCTGGGTACAGGGTCATGACTTTTGTTATGAACTCAACGAGTTTGTAAGGACTGAAGATAAGATTTGACGTTCGGGATGATTGCTTCACCTCACCATTTAGCAGTAGCTCGATCTTCAAGTCGGACGGGTCAACTTCAGTCTCTATCCAAGGGCCGATTGGGCAAAATGTGTCAAAGCCTTTCGCTCGGGTCCACTGACCATCTTTACTTTGCAAGTCACGGGCCGTCACATCATTCAGACACGTATATCCCAGTATGAAATGTTTCGCGTCATTTTCAGAAACTCTCTTGGCTGTTTGACCAATTACGATCGCAAGCTCGGCCTCGTAATCGATGCGGGCGCTTTCCGGAGGCATCACAATTGTGTCCCTCGGTCCAATCACACTTGAGGAAGGTTTCATGAACAGTAATGGTTCTTCCGGGAGCGCCATCTTAAGTTCTTCAGCGTGGTCACGATAGTTGAGTCCTACCGCCACAACTTTTGACGGCAAACATGGGGCCAGAAGTCTCACGTCGGAAAGGCCGTATTCACGAGTCGTCGGATTAGGTCCTCCCGGTCTGATGACATCGCCCTCAAGGACACCCGAAAACATCCCCTGGCTATTTTGGAATCGTACCACCTTCATGTTGTTTCCTTTAGACCCAGCACATCCCTCATGTCATACATACCTACCGGTTGATTCATGAGCCATAGAGCGGCCTCAACCGCTCCTTTAGCGAATGCGTCTCTACTATGGGCCCGGTGAGTCAATTCAATGCGTTCACCGTTCGTCACAAACATTACCGTGTGTTCACCAACAATATCCCCTGCCCGGACTGCCATGATCCCTATTTCTTTGGGTTTTCTGGCGCCAACTATACCTTGACGGCCGTAAACGCCGACTTCCTTCAGTTCTCGATCTAATGAACTCGTGATAATTTCCGCCAACTTGGCCGCCGTGCCGCTTGGAGCGTCTTTTTTCAGGTTGTGGTGAGATTCTATTATTTCAACATCGTAATTATCGCCGAGCGCAGCGGCCACTTTTGCGACAAGATTGAACAACAGGTTTACCCCGAGGGTCATGTTCGGGGCCATGCGGCATCGCGTCTTCAAGCCGGCCTCCAAAACCGCGGCCTTCAGATGATCTGAAAGGCCGGTTGTGCCTATCACCACGGCTTTCCCGGCT
>JAPLJJ010000163.1 GCA_026388665.1 Deltaproteobacteria bacterium | reverse complement strand
CCATGTCATGTTCAATAAGAATTATTGTTACTCCCCATTCCTCGTGAATATCCAAAATGAACCGCGCCATATCCTCTGTCTCTTCAAGGTTCATGCCTGTAACCGGCTCATCCAGCAAAAGCAACTTCGGTTTCATCGCCAACGCTCTTGCCAGTTCAACCCTCTTTTGCAGGCCGTACGGCAGCGTCCCGACTCTTTTCTTGCGGATGCTTTCTATCTCAAGGAGGTCGATAATTGTCTCTTCAATCTCTTTCCTAAGCTTCAGTTCAGTGCGCCGAGCGTTGCCAAAATAATAACCGGCCGACAAAATTCCCGTTTTCAAATGAACATGATGTCCGAGTTTGATGTTGTCTATGACGGTCATCCCCTTGAACAGCTCAACCTCAACATTCTGAAAAGTCCTGGCAATTCCTAGGGCAGCGATATCATGAGTCTTGCTCTTGGTTATTTCCTGTCCCGCAAAGAAAATGCGTCCTTTGTTCGGATGATAGAATCTATTGATACAATTCAACAAACATGTTTTCCCAGCGCCGTTTGGTCCGATTATCGAGAAAATTTCACCGTCATGGACCTCCAGGGATACGCCTGAAAGCACATGGACACCACCGAACTTCAGGAATAGTCCCTCGAGCTTCAGAAGAGGCATGTCTGGTTTTTCGAAAACTGTTTCGGCCATTTATTATACCATGCTCGCTATTGAGGGTCGGGAACCGTCTTAATTTGAACGGTGGTCTCCATTCGGAATGCTTTGCCATCCCGATACCTAATGTCTGAAGTGACTCCCAGCGCATCCTGATCCCCGTATAGCGCTTCGATTAATTGTGAGTAGCGATCTTCAACGACGGAACGCCTTACCTTTCTTGTTCTTGTCATTTCATCATCGTCCGCATCCAATTCCTTGTGCAAAGTAACGAATTTCCTAACCCAGGCCGCCTTTGGCAGTGATTTGTTGATTACGCTCATTTCTTGAGCTATCAGTTCATAGACCTCCTCTTTTTGAGAGAGGTCCGTGTAGGTGGTGTAAGTTATTTTCCTACTTTCTGCCCACTTGCCCACATTTCCCATGTCAATATTGATCATCGCCCCGACAAAGGGTCTGTCTTTACCGACGACGACGGCTTCTGCTATGTATATGCTAAACTTAAGTTTATTTTCAATTAGTTGAGGAGAAAACTTCGATCCGTCAGACAGACGCATCACGTCTTTCATCCTGTCTACCATGACCAAATGACCATCTTCATCCAACAGACCTTGATCGCCGGAATGCAGCCACCCATCTATGAGTGACTTTCGAGTCGATTCTTCGTCTTTATAATAACCGATGAAGACAGTGTCACCACGGGTGAGGATTTCACCTGTGTCGGAAATCTTGATCTCAACCCCTGGTATAGGTTTCCCAACGGTAGTCAGTTTGATTTCCCCATTTCTGTGGCCGACACTAATTCCAGATGTTTCGGTTTGCCCGTAGAGTTGCTTTATGTTTACCCCAAGGGCCTGAAAAAGATTGAATATTTCAGGTCCCAAAGCTGCGCCGCCCGTATAGACGTTTCGTAAATTTCCCAATCCCAGGTAATTTTTCAAGGATCGGAACATACATAGATGACATATCTGGTAAGCCAGGTTTAGAGTCAATGGTGTTCTCTTATTGGCTAAACGGTATTCTGCCATCTTGAAACCGACAGGCATACACAGCCTATAGAACCATCTCTTGATCCAAACAGCGTCTTGGATTTTGACCTGAATATCTGAACAGATTTTTTCCCAAAATCGAGGTGGGGCGAACAGGATGTTTGGCCCCACCTCTCGAATATTCTCAGCCACAGTTTCGGGTTTTTCAGGGAAATTTACTGTGAACCCCTTGTAAAGGTTCCACGACACTGCGGTCATCTGCTCCCCAATCCATGGCAGAGGCAGAAAAGAAACGTGGTTGTCATCCGGATAGGCCGGGTCGATCTCATCGTAATTCCCGGCCATCCTGACCATATTTCTGTGGGTTAACATTGCGCCTTTGGGTAAGCCCGTAGTTCCGGAGGTGTAAGCGATTAGGGCCACGGTATTTTCACTAACCTGATCAAGATGCCGATCGAAAGCTTCAGGGTGCTTCTGGTCATACTCATGACCCATTTCTCGCACATCCGACAAACTCACAAAACTTGACCAATCATAATGTCGCATGCCCTTGGGATCATCGACAATGATTTTCCTTATCCCAGGGCATTCATCTCGAATCTCAAGAAATTTATCGGCTTGTTCCTGATCTTCTACCATCAGAAAGGCCGCATCAGATTGATTGATAATGTGTTTGATTTGGGTAACGTGGCTATCAGGGAAAATCCCCACGGCAGCGCCACCGACCGACTGAATCGACAATTCGCAATAAAGCCATTCCGGGCGATTATCACCTATTATGGCTAATTTTTCTCCGGGCGCATAACCCAACGCTAGAAAGCCCAGAGCAATTTTGCGAACGTTATCGAAATAATCGGCCCACGTGACGGATTGCCATATCCCGAACTCTTTTTCGCGTAGTGCGACCTTCGAAGTTCCATACCGTTTCGCGCTAAGAGGCCAGGTAACGTCAATGACATTCTTTTCTTACTCCACCGTCATCCAATCCGAAACGGGCTCCAAGATCTTTTTCTCCACATTTGCCTTCCAAACCCTGGCTACCGGGAATTTGTTATTCTTTATGATAAATGGCGCCGAAAGACCTCCGCTATCGAAATCCTTGATGGATTGCAGCGCCTTAGCCAATCCTGGGCCATTTAACTCCCCTGCTTTGTCTGCACGTTTAAGGCACTCAACAAAGATCAATCCGGTCATAAATCCCTGCATATAAGAATTATCTCGAGACGTCACCTTCGGATAGGTCTTGGCCGTGTAAGCCTTGATCTTCTTGATCATGGGCACGTCATCATTCCACCAGTACATATAGGGGTTCACAGCCATGTAGCCTTCAGCCGCAGGCCCGAGATTGTTGACCACCATTTGGGAAGCGCCCCAAAAAGTTCCCATGAACTGGGTTTTCATCCCAAAATCCCTGCACTGTTTAATAACCGTCTGGACCGGATCCACAACGAATCCCTGAAAAATGACAAAATCTGGATTCTTGCGTTTCAGATCCAAAACCTGTGATGTGACATCAACGGATCCGACCTGAGCCACTTCTTCCGCAACCAAATCCAGGCCCAATGTCTTACACATGTCTCTAGCGGCCTGAATCGGATCTTTTCCAAATTCTGTGTCACTGTAGAAAAAAGCCACCTTAGCGCCCGGTTTTTCCTTGGCTATGTACTTCAGCAGAATTCCAAACATGTCTGCGTAAGTTGGGCCAGGCACAAAAATATAGGGATTTTCTTTAGGGTCCGCCAGTTCACTGGAAAAGGAGGTTGAACTGTACAGAATCTTGAATCTGTCCTTGATTTCCGGAGACATGGCTTTACCGAGGCCCGTGCTTTCTCCATACATAATGAGAGGGTTGTCCCTGGACATTATCCTCTTAAATGCCGCCACAGCTACGTCCAACTGATATTGGCCGTCTTCCATGATGTACTTGATTTTTTTGCCGTTGATGCCGCCTTCTTCATTTGCAATCATAAGAGCGTCTTCGAGTCCTGCGTTAATGTTTACGCCCGCAAACGCGAACCGGCCTGTGATCGGTTGGACTGCGCCGATTTTGATCTCGTTCTGCGCGTAAACCAGACAGGAAGACAGAACCAAAATCGCCAGAATCATTGCCGAAATCCTAAAGTGTCTCATCCTCATTTTTTGCTCTCCTTTCCTTGTTTGAAGGTTAATGTTGGGAAGCTGTTTCTAATGATCACTATCTATCCAAAACACTAACGCCTGGTTTCAGGGCGGAATTGTGTTCTCGATCAGACAATTCGACCATCGAATAGTCCTGCTTCAATAGGAAAAAGGCCACAGAAGAAAGAAATTCTTTATACGATGCCAAATTTCCGCCAAACCGTGTGGTTCGAAAACCAGGAAAGATACAATGAGCCCTCCAAAGATTATGTCTTTCAACGGTATAAAGAATTGGTCCAATCCCGGAAATAATTGCTTAGCAGAGCTGACAAGAATATTTAGAAGCTCCGGCGTGAGGATCATGAAAATAGCGCCGAAAATAGAGCCCAGCACACTGCCGAGCCCTCCAACGATCACCATTGCCAAATATTGTATAGAAAGAGAAAAAGGAAAATGCTCCGGCGTGACCACCTTTATGAAACCGACCCATAAACTCCCGGCTATGCCCGCAAAGAACGAACTAAGAGCAAAAGCCGCCAGTTTGTAGCGAAACAGGTTGATTCCAATTATTTCAGCGGCAAGATCACGATCGCGAATTGCAACAAAAGCTCGACCCCATTTCGTTCTTACAAGGTTTCTTGCAAAACCGACCGCAACAATCACTAGAAATAGGGTAATGAAATAGTAACTCTTTTCCGTATCAAAGACGAAATCACCGATTCTAGGAGGAGGAACGTTTATCCCACGAATTCCTCGAGTCATAGATTCCCAATGCACAAACACGAATTCCAGGATGAACTGAGCCGCAAGAGTGGCGATACAGAGGTAAAGCCCTTTGACTCTGAGCGAAGGGATACCGATAATCAGCCCCATGCCCGCTGACACTAATCCGGCTACCGGCATCGCAAACCAGAAGGGCACCCCCAGTTTAGTCACAAGTATCGCTGTCGTATAGCCTCCCACACCTATAAAAGCGGCGTGCCCGAGTGAAATCTGACCTGTGAACCCGGTGAGAAGGTTTAATCCTACAGCGCCTATGATCGCAAAACCGATCAAATTCATTATGTACAGAGTGTATGGGCCTGCCACAAAGGGTATAATGACCAGCACAACAAGCAGAGTGGCGAGGCAAATCTTCACGAATAGACTTTGAAATATCTTCTCGTCTTCGAGATAAGATTCTTTTAAATCTCCGCACCGCATATCAGCCCTCACACGCGATTGAGCGTGGCGATTAAACTCTTTCGATCAGTGGTTTCCCAAAGATTCCGTAAGGCCTTATCATTATTATGAAAACCAATATTATAAAAGGGGCGACTTCCTTGACGCCACCACCAAACATCGAGTCGAGATAGACACCTGCAAAATTTTCAAGGATTCCAATTATAAACCCGCCAACGATAGCGCCAATAATACTGTCCAGCCCGCCCAGGATTATTACGGACAGCACTTTGAGGCCAATGTGACCCAGATGGATACTTATGCCATTAATGTTCCCTATGATTATTCCGCCTAAAGCTGCGGTGATGGCAGCGAAACTCCATGAGAGAGCGAACACTCTTTTCACGCTGATCCCCATTGAGAGTGCCGCCTGCTGATTGGCCGCGGTTGCACGCATGGCCAATCCGGTCCTCGTGTAACGAAAGATTACGGTGAAGACTACCGTGCAAACTGTAGCAAAGATAAAGCCCCATAGAAGGCCTGAAGAAACAATTGCAAACCCAAGATCCAGTGGTTTAGGCGGGAAAACCTGGGGGAATGTCCTGAATTGCGGGGACCAAATCATGTGAGTGAGGCCTTTTATTACACTTGCGAGGCCGATAGTAACCATGATCACCGAGATGATCGGTTCCCCGATAAGTGGTCGCAACGCAATCCTTTCTGTTACAGCCCCAAGACAGGCCGCAAAGATAATCGTGACCACAAGAGCGATCCCAAAAGGGGCCGACAACTCTGTTAGAACGGTTAGGCATACAAATGCGCCCAATGTCATGAACTCCCCTGTGGCAAGGTTCAACACACTGGTAGCCTTGTAGATGAGAACAAAACCGAGGGCTATGAGACCGTACACGCCTCCGGCTGCCATACCACTAACAAGAATCTGAGGAATTATGTCCACTTACTCCTCCTCAGAGAGCTAACTGACTTAAGAAATCAAATAAATCTATCGCAATTAATATAAGATTGGAATCAATAATGAGACGAATCCTGTCCTGCGGCCTGGCGTATTTACAAAATCATATCAACGCTCTCAGGTCGCTGGAATTAATGATCGATGACGCAGAATTATAATGAACGAAAACTTCCCTCGACAAAAAAGACAAGGCTAGTAATTCTTAAAGTAACCAGGCCGGGAATTCAAGATTTTTCTTGCTGCCACAATCGTATTTCTTATGCTAAGATCTTTCAAAGCAAACCAGAACCGCAAGTATCAGATAAAAGATGAACAAGTATAGGATCATCCTTAATCTAGGGGGTTGTCGTGGGGAATACTGAAGGTAACAAGGTGTCAGGAATCGGATACGCAAAGAATTATGTGAAACGATTAACAGACTTGATTAATGGACTTAACTTTGAGGAAGTCGACCGGGTAATTCAGTTATTTCAAGATGCTAGAGAACGAGGGGCCACAATATTCTTCTTGGGGAACGGTGGGAGCGCCGCTACTGCATGCCACTTTGCCAACGACATGGGAGTCTGCGCATCACCGGAAGGCAAAACGCCTTTCAGGGCGATCAGTCTTGCATCGAACATGGCATACGTAACATGTCTGGCGAATGACATGGGTTATGAGAATATATTTTCAGGTCAATTAAGGAATTTGATGCGACCCGGCGACGTGGTCGTCGGAATATCCGCGAGCGGGAATTCCCCAAATGCTGTGAACGCATTGGATTATGCTAATAAGAATAAGGCATCGTCTGTTGCAATTGTAGGTTTTGACGGTGGGCTTATGAAACAAAAGGCCGATTATGTCATTCACGTAAAATCCGAAAAAGGGGAATACGGACCCGTGGAGGATGTTCACATGGCCCTGGATCATCTAATCTCAACCTATTTCGCTAAAACATGAGAGTAATGGCATTGGCCTTTTTCCAGACTGATAGTGACATGGTTGTCAATATAACAATGCGCCTAATGCGCCTGCTCCGAGGATCACAAAGGTAGGGTCCGATTTTGTAAAGGCTATTATCAAGAACGTGCCGACAGCAATGGCGGCGGTAGACAAATCTATGATGGATTCCCCTGCTAACGTTATAGCGACAGCGCCAAGTAGACCGATAACTGCCGGCCTTATTCCTTTGAAGCTTGAATTCACTATCCACGAATTCTTAAATTGCAGGTAATACCGGCTCACAATTGTTGCGACAATCATTGAAGGTAAGTATGAACTGATCAGAGCGCCCACTGCGCCCAGGAATCCGAAAACCTTATACCCTATAAAAACGTTCATTATGGTTAGAGGCCCCGGCGTGAGCTGACCCATCGCAATGCTCTGGACAAATTCCTGGTTTGTGAGCCAGTGATAATTTTCAACAATTTCGGTATGTAATATGGGGAGCATTACATACCCGCCGCCAATCGTAAAAAGATTGACGTAAAATAAGGTCCAGAAGAATCTCATCATCTCCATTAGGAATCCCCACCTCTAAAAAACAAACAGCCGGCTATCCCGGAGGCTATGATCAAGCTTATCGGATTAAATTTGAATAGCGCCATACAAATGAATATGACAATGGCCAGTGATATGCTCTTGTATTCCCTCAGCGATGATTTGCACATACTGTAGATGGTGGACGCAATCAATCCGACGACCGCAGCTCCTACGCCTTTCAGCATGGATTGCAACAACGGGATGTCCCTGTATTTCATAAAAAGATAGGAAAAGATCAGTATCATCAAAAACGAAGGCAAGACCTGCCCGGCGACCGTCGCAAATCCTCCCCTTATTCCTTTCAGGCTATACCCTATGAATATGCCGGTATTAACTATGGGTGGACCTGGAGTTAGCTGGCCTATGACGACACTCTCGGCAAAATCCTCGTCCTTGATCCATTTCTTTTTGTGGACCAGCTCCTTTTCAATGAACGCCAGCACGGAATAGAGGCCCCCGAAGGCGAAGGTCCCAATTTTGAGGAATACTAGAAATATACTCCTTGTGGTCACTTTGATATCCGGCATCGTTAACTCACGGGATACTTCGCATGGCTTTGGGCTGTTCATTACAGCTTAGATTCATATAACACAAATTCAGGAAGAGGATTCAGCGGAAGAATTCAAGAATAGCCCCAATATATGGAAAACCATAAATACGAGAATGATGTTGATTACTGGAAAAATAAACAATAGAGCCTCTTTCAATTCTCCCTCAAGACCCTTTATGAAACCAAGACCGCAATTTCGTGGCTGCATCGCCAACTTCGCTAAACAATCAGGGGGCACACCACCGAAGAGTCGCCCGTTTATGAGCCGTCAAGAGGACTTTCGCAATTGGAGCCGATGTAAACGAATACGACTGAACCAGTATTTGGGATTCAACAGCATGGAACTCCTCTGACTATAAAGACAAAATAAAGATACGTAAAATCCTGGCAAGTGAGTTTGATGAGATTGGTAAAGACTATAGGTGGTGGTTGGTGAACCTAAACGCAGCGTACACTCCACCATCATGGCCTGCTGAATTCCGAGATATCTTTCGCTGCAGCACAGATGGTGCAATATCAGAGGGCCCTAGAGAGGCAAGGTCGATAATGATTATACATTTTGCGAGCCTCCCGAGGATAAGGATTGCCGGTAGCGTATCTTACTGATTTCTAAGATATTGTGAGACGATATCTTAGAGGCAACGTGGGATTTCCCCTGGAGTCGATCCCACGCCGGCATAAGTATCGGATAATCAATTTTCTACCAGGACGGGCCCCATCCTTGACTAACCAGAAAGTCCGCAAATCCAACTACCACCTTCTTTGCCTTTTCTGAGTAAACAATGTAGTAGGGGCGCAAGAGCGGGTAAGTACGGTCTGCTACTGCCTCCCTGCTAGGATACACAGGAAGAGTCGCTTTGGCACGTCCGACAGAAATTACTTGAACCCCTGGGTTGTTTTTCACGATGGGCGACTCGGTAATCTCGCGAATCCTTACATATCCTATACTTCCGATAGTGCCTGCCACAGAGGCGACGAGTTCCGGGAAAGTACTCACAACGGTCGCCTGAGACGTAAATGGGGCGTGCATAAAGTCATTTTGCAAGAAGAACAAGGTGCCTGGATGATTGTCACCCGTTCTTATCACCTTTATAGGCTTATCACTACCCCCAACCTGTTTCCAGTTGGTGATCTGCCCGGTGAAAATATTTTTGATTTCATCCAGCGTTAGATTTTGTACCCCTTCAGAGGAATTAGCTATTATTGCGATTCCTCCAAACCCCATTGGGCGCACAAACAGTTTTAATCCCTTGGTTACCGCCAGGTTGTCCTCTTTTTCGGGGATTGTGCAGGAGGCCATTGCCAAATCCGCTTCTCCATTGATGACTGCCAGTATACCGGAATCCACAAAGCCGCCCGTAACAACTTCAATAGTGACAGATGGATCGGCTTTCTTGAAGAGATCTACCAAGTCCTTCACCCGGGAAGACATGCTGTTCGCCCCAGTGACTCGTATGAAATTTTCTTGACCTTGGGTTTGAGCCAGCAAGCTAACGGACGGGACGATGAGCAACACAGTAATCGCCAGAAATACAATAAGTTTTTTCATATTTAACCTCCTTTTTTTAAAAGGCTCCTCGGCGGATGCAACCGACCACCTCTTACTTACAGATCTGCTTCGTGGTCATTCTTGCAGACGGAGAGCAATTTCTCGCTCTGAATCTTCAATGCCGATGGCAAACCAAGATTAGGCGCTGAGCAAATTACTAGAAACTCCTTATCGCCTGTTGGCATGATCAATTCATACCATTCTATGGTGTCTTTGTCATATGAATTGCTTATATGTCAATATATTTAAGAGTTAGTTAAGCAATGGTCGGAACAAGGAATTTGAGAGCGAGTCAGAGAACTCAACTTTATCCGAAGAGTTATGAGAACGCCGATGACAATTGGGACACAATGCGATTGTATTATAAATAGTGTCCGACCCGCCTTCAGACAACGGCTTGATATGATGAACCTCCAAATATGGAAAGCCGTCGATATCCGTAAAAGGAGCCGGACTCTTGCAACCCTCACAAACGCCATTTGAGTTATTAAGAACCCAGGCCTTAACTAATGGATCACGAAAAAAACTTAGGGTGGTAGCCTGCATCTGTTTTGGGGTTTCTATTCCCTTGGGAATTCCAGGGACAATCTTTCGCCGAAGGCTCTTAGTTTTTTCATCGAGTTCATGCCTGTCAGCGGTGGGCGCATATTCTTCAGGTAGATAAACACCCTCCTCAATCAAAAAATTCCAGATTCTATCCCTGACGCCGGTTCCGAGGTTCTTTGCGGGAACGTATCCTTGTATTCTGGGCAGGCAAAGTTCTTCAAGCGCTGCGGAGATATTCTGCATACGATATTCTACAGAACTCTTGGACCGATTTTTTAGTGGACCTTCTCTCAAAGAACGGTTGACGTCAGCTTTGCTATAAGGCCTGTTTTCGCTTTCTTGTTGGAGCATCGACAAGTACGCTTTTATCGCTTCGTGTAGCTCTTCATCGGACCATTCACGACTGGTCCGGGGCACGGGTAGTCTTTTCGACAAGGAAATAATTCGAGCATATTATAAGATCAAATCGGGAAAGAATACGCCCTTTTTATTCTTGATGTGTCCAACTCCAGTCTGTTACGATTAACCAGAAGTCTTCACCTAAATTGTGAATGGGGAAATGACGGCCTTGTCGTGCTGCTCAATTCGACTGGGGAGGTAGTTGCTGAGTGTTCACCAAGAAAATTGCTCTGGCCTTTAGTGTGTCTGTTTTTTCGTTTTTTGCTGTTCTAGACGCCCATGGACAATGGATTTCCGGCAACCTTCTCACATCAAACCCTACAACCGCCGTGCGGGCCACAGAGGAAGGCATGTATGTCTCGCTCGGTCTGAGAAAATATATCAACAGTTTTACATCCTATGAGTTTTCTGACATTCCTGGTGGGGCTTACGGAACAGATCCGGTAAGCCGACTTGAGTGGCCATGGGAGCAAACTTTTGGAGTGATCAAGCTTGGAGCCAATTATTATGGATTGCAGGTTAATTTCGAAGGAGCGGCCACTCTATTCAAAGACTCAGGGTTGTTAGCCCAGGACAGTGACTGGCTTTACCCTTTGAATCACAATCAAAAAGCTGTTTTTAGCGACGCCTTGGCCATGCCAAGAAACTGGACCCTTGATACTAATATAGGTTTTGGTCTACCTATTGCGTCAGGGGTTCAATGGTTGCTGGGATATCGGGCGCAAGAGTTTCGGTTCACATACATGGACATGAACCAGCGGTCACTGATTCCAGAATACAATAGTGGTTTCACGGCCGGGGAAGCGATTCAGTTTAGTCAGTACTACAAGCATTATTATGGTGGCGGCGCATTACGTACTCAATTGGATCTTGGAAGATCAGTGACATCTCTTGCAGGCTACAATTTGTTTCTCAGGTTACAGGGTGACGTCGCATACGTAACAGCGAAAAATGTTGATTTTCACGTGTTGCGCGATCCGGGACCGAGATTTACTTATGAATCAACACGAGGGATATGCTGGCATGTGAATCTTGCGGCCGATTTTCATATTACTAAAGCTATAAGCCTTGGATTGACGGGAGATTTTATGAGCATCCGAACATCGGGTGGGCATCGTTTGATGGAACCTGGGGCTGACGAGTCTTGGGACACTGCCAAGGTCTGGTCAGAGCAAAAGTATATTGAGTTAAGCGGGATGTTGACATTCTAATCATCTAAAATGTTCCGGTGGGTCGTCATAAATGACCTCGAATCAGGCAACCAACGACAAGGTCTGCGGACTGTACCGTAATGAATGGATATCCAACCCCAGGTTTGTTTTAATTCTGTTGCGAGATTAGCTTCCTGGTCCGCCTATACCGCCATGATATTTGCCATATAATAAACGAAAGTCATAAAAATTTTCCTGAAATCGCCGTCGCCAGTTTTGAACATTTCCTTAATTTCGTCTTGTTCGTGAACAGGCGAGGACTTAATCGCCTCGATTACACGAGCAATGGGTATGTGGTTTTCGGCACTAGGTCCGATCACTGTTAAGATTTGCTCAGTATCGATGGAGTTCTCCGCTATAAACTTGTCCAGCCATTTGTTAAATGTCATGTGTGGATCCTTCAGGCGGCGGCGTTTTTCTTCCTTGGCCACACAAGCGCTTTTCATAAGAAAATCAATAATTGAAAAAAATTATTTCATTTGTCCTTATTTGACACACGTGTCCTTTAGAATTGGCCCAATTGTTAGAAGTCGCCCCGAGGTGGATCCCATGAATTTTGAGTTGGGAGTTGCTACAGACCGGGAGTTAGAGAATTGGACACGATGTTACACAAAGAAATTGATAAACATCTGACTTCACACGGGAGCTAAAACAAATGGCAGTTCATGGATAATTGCAGGCTCGACAACGGCCCTGTTTTCAGAACATAAAAGTCAGGAGGAACTAATCTCATGACCGAGAAGAATTGGACAACGTGGGATGTAAGGGCGGTTATAGACTGATAGTAGCTAATGGGGTATATGTCTCCAAGGTAAATAAGACCATATTGCGGAAGTGAAATATGCCAAAACCCGTGCATTAAAAAACCCCAAGCCCTCGGTTCAACTGAACCATCGTTATCTGAAAGCGACTATCCTCCCAGGCCTTTTGTGCTAATCAAGACACTTTGCTCCCGAACAGGGTCAGACCTCAAGGATGGTTCGCGCCGGTATGGGTGCTTCCTTCTCGCTGCGTTTTCTGGATATCAGGAGACGCTGTAAGAGATCCAATTCCTTGGGTTGAGCCTTGTCAACCCGTTGAAAGTCAATGGCGATGGCACCGTCGGCGTCGCTGAGTTTAAAATAATCCAAAAAATAAAAGGGGACATAGATATCGGGCAGATAGCCAAAGCGGAGCGGTACCCTCACCAGTCTTTTCAGCCATGTGCCGGTGTTGAGCACCACCCGGTTCCCCAGCCGCCGCAGCGAGGGAGCGTGGGTGTGCCCATAGATGAAGATGATCGTGTCGGGATCGCTCTCAAAGACCGCCTGGGCAGCGTCCAGATAGCGTTGTTCCTTCCCTGTGCTTAGATCATGCTGATGCGTTATAAGGCGAAATCGTTTCAGAGTTTTCTTAATGTCGCGCAGGATAAAGCTCAGCGGCACGAAAAGGACACCCAGGACCGAGAAGACGATGGCATTAATTATAAGCACGATCTGCACCAGATTCCCAAGGTAGCCCAGGGAGGTAAACAGGCCGTTGTAAAGGAAAA
>JAPLJJ010000215.1 GCA_026388665.1 Deltaproteobacteria bacterium | reverse complement strand
GCAACACAACTTGGACTTTTCCGGCAGATATTTGAATCACCCACAAGATTTGGAACCGCAAACATGAATAATACCTGTTGTGGCAAATTGCAACGCAAGGTTCCCAATTGCAACGCTTTGATTATCTCGCTATTTTTCGGCATTGTCCATAAATTGCCCCTTGTCCTATCGCAATCCCCTGCAATTGCTAGATTATTGCAACGCAAGGCGTCTCAATTTCCGTTCTATCTCCTGATTATAGTTCAGTATTATGTTGGCACACATCTTGTATGCCACTGTCCAGACAGGAGGGCGACATGAAAAGAGTCAAAGATAAGATCACCGCAATGCTTAACGCTATTACCTTCGCTGAAGCGGATGAGCCCGAAACCGCCGTGAATTTTCTTAATTCAGAAGCAAAGCGAGAAGAAACCGCGCAAATCTCTGAAGAGGAACTCCTTGGTATTTATAGAACTACCGGGCCGGTTGTCGGGCAGTTCGAGAAAAGCATGAGTGCGGCCGCATTTGCAGAGGCCGGGGAATTCGATGTCGCTAGCCAAATTCTGCATCCCGAGACAAAACCTCACACTGTTCTATTGGTGCAAATTCTGCATCCCGAGACAAAACCTCACACTGTTCTATTGGTGATTGAGCGTGACACGCCAAATGCAAACGCAATAGAATATACCGTAAACCTATGCAAAAGAGTCGGGGCTATTATGGATATCATTGTCACACAACCTCCGGGTTCGAAGCATAAACAGCAAAAAACTGCCCAAACCGGGGTGTCCGATACTCAAAAGATCTCAGAGTTATCCCAACTATTAAGAGAAAAAGATGTTACTTATCACATGTATATCTTGGAGGGAGACATTGTGGAAAAACTTGGCGATTACGTGAGACAACATAAGGAGGTTACAACTGTAGTTTATGATTCGCCGAGGATTGAAGAAAGTCATTCAAAGGACGACACGTGGCATAAAGTCGTTGATACTATATGCACAAGGCTCTCTATTCCCTTGATTACAGTATTTGATAAGCATCGAGTCAAGCTTGCCACCTGATCATTTTCCCACCATCCAAGCTAATTCGAATAAAGATCAGGAAAGTATAATACTCGTTAAGAGTTACAAATCGAAAAAGATTTTTTCTGCAATTTATGACAAATTGATTTGTCAGGCTTAATTATTCAAAATACCACTATCATGAGTACAATTATGGGGGTCAAAATTAAAAACACCTATTGCGTTTAGTACAATCATGTTTTATAAAGTACAATTAGATGGTACAAAGCGTGATAGACGCATCGAACTTCATTCGATGGCTGATCATGATGTCAACCTTACAACCTCCTGGTCGACTAATAACACAAGGAGAGGAGTAGAAAAATGCCCCGTTTTGATGGAACAGGCCCTACAGGTAACGGACCTATGACAGGATGGCGACGCGGTCAATGCGCGCTCCCCAACAGTAATCAGGAACAATCCAATCAGTCTGCTCGACGAGGTGTAGGTCAGGGAGGATCGCCTCAGGGATGCGGCGCAGGAAGATGCATGGGGGGCCAAAGGGGAACGAATTTCAAGAACAGGTCTTCAAAAATAACTCCTGACGCTGAATAGGAAGCCGGGAATACAAAGAAAAAAGTGAAAATCTCTGAAAGGGTCATGGCGACATATAGTAAAGCATCACCATTTATTATTCACGAACAGTTGCGCATGATCAGTAAATTTTTGGGGACTGCGAAAAATGTCTTGTGTGATGGGTAAGCTTTAATTCTTGGACAATTTTGGTGGTCCCACTGAATTCGATCCGGAATTTGAAACCAGGCGAGTACTGGCCACGCATGATCCATCTAGGACACCGATCAAATTGGGCGTTTAGCCTGGTTGTCGCCCTCGCAATATTTATATGGGCGACTAGTGTCCAGCATATATTCAAATGAACAAGGAGCGGGATAGAGAAAAATCATGCCGGAGAATACGAAATGTTCGTCTGATACTTCTTGTGGGACTTGCGGAACAGCCGAAAGTTGTGACGCGGCCGATAGGGCTAGACACACTGAAGAGAATTTGCAGGACAAGCTTTCAAAAATTAAATATCGTATTGCTGTTATGAGCGGTAAGGGTGGGGTTGGCAAATCAACAGTGGCTGTTAATCTGGCGGTGGCTTTGGCGCGTTCTGGGCGGTCAGTAGGATTGTTTGACGCGGATGTTCACGGCCCTAATGTTCCTAAAATGCTGGGCATAGACCATATGGTCCCTAGTATGGGGATTAACGGCATGTCGCCCGTTATGGCGACAGACAATCTGAAGGTTATTTCCATGGCCTTCCTGATTGAAGACCCTGACACACCGGTTGTATGGAGAGGACCGATGAAACATTCGCTGTTTCAACAATTTCTCTCCGATGTCGACTGGGGTCCCCTGGACTATCTTGTTGTGGACCTGCCTCCGGGGACCGGAGACGAACCGTTGAGTATAGCCCAGTTACTAGGACAGCCGCTGTGGGCAATCATAGTAACCACGCCTCAGGATGTAGCGCTTTTAGATTCAAGGAAATCTGTGATCTTCGCAAGAACACTTGAAATGAAGACACTTGGCATAGTTGAAAACATGAGTGGACTTGTTTGCCCGCATTGCAGCGGTAAAATTGATCTTTTTAAGACAGGCGGTGGGGTAAGATCAGCCGCTGAATTGGGAGTGCCTCTTCTCGGTGTTATTCCTATTGATCCGCAGATTGTTACCGGAGGTGACGCCGGCGTCACAATTGAATCCATAGATCCTCTGGGATTTTCGGCAGAGGCTTTCAGAGAATTGGCGAGACAAGTTGAGACAGTGATTTGGCAAGGATGATTTATTGAGGCATATCTCAGGTAATTACCGAGTGTGGTAATACTTAACAATAATATGGATCTATAAGGAGTAGATAAATGGCAAGAGAAAGTGTAGCTGTTCCATCAATGAACCCTGGCGGACTAGACGCCCCACGATCAGGCCACTTTGGTCATTGCGATGTGTTCACCCTTGTGCATGTCGAAGATGGAGCGATTCAGGAAGTCTCCATAGTGGACAACCCCCCTCATGAGCAGGGTGGTTGTTTCGCCCCGGTTAGCATTCTGCATCAAAGTGGGGCGAGTTCTCTTATCGTCGGCGGCATAGGGATGCGCCCGTTAATGGGATTCAAACAGGTGGGAATCGAGGTTTATTATGGTCCGGAAGGTGAGACAGTCGGGTCGGTGATTGATCAATTGCTTGAGGGCAAATTACAGATAATAGCGACTAACCAGGTTTGTGGGGGTGGTGGGGTCTAATTTTTTTGAGAGGACAAAATGAAAATTGCTGTGACATCTACCGGCAAAACGATTGAATCGGCGATGGACCCTCGCTTCGGGAGGGCCCCTTATATCCTAATAGTGGATGACAATTGCAATCTGATCGAGGCAATAGACAATTCTGCGAACGTGAACGCATTTCGAGGAGCGGGAATTCAGGCGGCCAAGGCCATAGCCGACAGAAAGGTTGACATGCTTCTGACCGGTCGTTGTGGACCTAACGCGTTTACTACGCTCGAAGCCGCAGGAGTCAAAGTTGGAATTGAACAATCAGGAACAGTGCGTGAAGCTGTTGAGCGAGTCAAAAAGAATGAAGTTTCGATTGCCGATAAACCTAACGCTGAGGCTCACTGGTAAAATTAAAATGGATTTGCTGTCATGATCATAGCGGTGGCGAGCGGAAAAGGCGGCACGGGCAAAACGACGGTGGCGACCAGCCTGGCGTTAGTCCTGGGAAACCGCGCACAGATTTTGGATTGTGACGTTGAGGAACCCAACTGCCACATATTGCTTAAGCCGACCATTTTGACGACGGATACCGTAAATTTGCCCGTGCCGTCAGTGGATCTTGAGAAGTGCTCTTTGTGCGGAAAATGTGGGGAGGTGTGCCAGTTCAGCGCTATTGTGTTAATAGGCAAAACTATCCTAACCTTTCCTGAACTTTGTCATGGATGCGGATCTTGTTCGATTTTATGCCCGGAGAAAGCTATTCGGGAAATCCCAAGAAACATCGGGGTAATCGAAACAGGTTTCGTCAAAGATCTGGATTTCGTTCAAGGACGAATCAGGATCGGTGAAGCTATGAGCCCTCCTCTGATCAGAGAAGTTAAGACCAAGATCAATAGGGACAAAATAGCTATTCTTGATTCTCCTCCAGGGGCTTCCTGTCCTGTTATAACAACCGTTAAAAACACGGATTTCGTGATCATGGTAACGGAACCGACTCCGTTTGGTCTCAATGATCTTGAAATTGCGGTTGAGGCTATCAAGGGGCTTAGAATTCCTATGGGGATAGTTATCAACAGGTCTGACATAGGTGATTCTAGCGCCAGGGATTTCTGCAATAATAATGGCCTTCCATTGTTAATGGAAATACCCCATCACCGGAAAGTAGCGGAAGGATACGCTCAGGGAGCGCCTCTGATTGAATCGATGCCTGGGTATGGTCACAAATTCAAGAAGCTGTCGGATGACATCCAAATGATTATTAGTGAGTCTTATGAAGGGGCTAGTATCTAGATGAAGGAATTAACCGTCATTAGTGGTAAAGGTGGCACGGGTAAAACTTCAATCTCAGCCTCGTTTGCATTTCTAGCTAAAAAAAGGGTCTTGGCTGATTGTGACGTGGATGCTGCCGATCTTCATATCCTGGCTGAACCAAAAATCTTACATCAGGAAGCATTCTTCGGGGGAAACAAGGCGAGAATAAACATAGAAAAATGCTCGAGTTGTGGCGTCTGTATTGAAAATTGCAGATACGACGCTATCACCGGAAGCTTTGTTGTTGATCCTTCCTCGTGTGAAGGTTGTGCTCTGTGCCATTATCTTTGTCCGGAAGCCGCCATAACGATGGAGGAATCGCTTAACGGCAAGTGGTTCATCTCGGACACGCGCTTCGGGCCCATGGTTCATGCCAACCTTATTCCTGGACAGGAGAATTCTGGAAAACTTGTAGCTCTTGTTCGTAACCAGGCCAGACTGATAGCCGAAGAACAAAACTTGGATATGGTAATTATAGATGGGGCCCCTGGCGTGGGATGCCCCGTAATTTCGTCAGTCACTGGAGTTGATCACGTTGTCATAGTCACGGAACCGACCATGTCCGGATTGCACGATTTGAAAAGAGCGGCGCAACTCGTAAGAGGTTTTAACATTCCGATTTCGTTGGTGATCAACAAATGGGACATACACCCCGGCATGGCCCTGGAAATCGAGGAGTTCACCACAACAGAGAAGATTTCTCTCGCCGGGAAAATACCATATGACAGACTTGTCACAGATTCCATGGTAAGACGGAAAACAGTTGTTGAAGAAGGACGAGGTCCCGCAAGCGACGCGATTATTGAAGTATGGGAAAAGGTGAACCAGCACATTTACCAATAAGGCAAGGTTTTAATGATGGGAAAGGACCTTTTGAAAGACGATATAAATACAGCTCTCACGGAAGTCATAGATCCGGAAACGCGTCTCAGCATAATGCGAATGGGACTCATTAAGGAAATATCAATAGATAATCGAGGCGCTGTGAAAGTGGTTTTCCGACCATCATCCCCTACATGCCCCATGGCTTATGCGTTGGCAGGAGCTATAAAAAACAAGATTGAGTCCGTCCCGGGAGTAAAATCCCTGTCTATCAGCGTGGAAAATTTTGCAAAGGCTAAACATCTTGAAGAAATCGTCAATGTTTGACAAATCCATAAGTTGAGAGGCTCATCCAATGCCCATAAAAGAATTCAAATGCCTTGAATGCGGAGCGACAAGCGAATTGCTCGTTGAATGGTAACACGGGAAATCTCAATGGGATCAGAAAACGACATTTTTGATGACATAGAAGGAATGGTGCTTAAAGACGCTGTGAAACTTTTTTCACCCATAGTTATTGAGCATTTCAACAATCCTCAAAATATGGGCGCTCTCGAGGATCCTGACGCTTATACATTCATGAGTGGTATGTGTGGGGATACTATTGGAATTTTCGTGAGAATAGGCGGTGATAAGATATCCAAGATAGGTTTCGTCACCAACGGTTGTGGCCCTACCATAGCCTGCTCAAGCGCGGTTACCAGCATGGCAAAGGGAAAACGACTCGATGATGCGCGAAAGATAACATCAGAACAATTAATCGAATTCTTGGGAGGGCTTCCCAGAGAGAACACACACTGCGCTGACCTAGCGGTTAACACTCTGCGAGGGACCCTGGCTAAATTGGAATAAAATTGGAAGCGAACAAATCTCTAAGGGCTTGTATTGTAGCGGAAAGTAGTTTGGATATTTCTGCGATTTTGAAACTGTTGGAATCTTATGACATAGGCCCGGAAGTTTTCTCGATACGTGACGAGGCCCTTAACAGGCAGTCTGAGAAGCCTTTCGACCTTCTTGTAGTGGGGGACGACCCGACGACCGGAGACGGACTCAAGTTGATAAAAGACTTCCTGGCAGTAAATTGGGTGACCTCGTCTATCGTCATTTGTGACGTGGATGAGGAAAATATTCATGAACGAGCAGAGGGTCTCGGCATACTAGGGCATATCCGGACCGCCGGTGATGTCCAATCCCTCGCTCGATTGCTCGCCAGGTTCAAGCAAATGGCGTCCTGAGCGTTTAACGTATTCCCGTTAATATTGATGGATGGCATTGAACTCGGCTCCTGACGATGAATTCCTACCAGGAATGGGAAATAGCGCAGGGCTCGCAGGCCGCCACGCATGGTAGGGCAGGCCTGTCATCTCCAGACGGTTTACATAGACCACATTCGTATTTGAGTTTCTTTTTTTTCTCAGGAACAACTATAGTTAAAGGTTCCTCGTTCATCGGATCATTTGGATCCTCGTCAACTACCTGAAAAATTTGGGCTGGACAGGCTTCGACGCATGCGCCACAGGCATTGCATTTGTCAGTGTCTATGGTGATGAAGTAGTTTCCTGAACCATCGCTATATCCGTAGTTAGCTAACATTTTAGTTTCCTACCTTTTTGAATCATTAACCGAAATTTTATTATTCAAAATCCAAATAACTCTCAAACTCATTCTATAATCTTATCTTATTTGCCTTTGCCTTTGCCTTTCTGACAAAGAGCGAAGCCAAACAGGGCCGCCCCGGCTGCTCCGGCTAACTGCGTATCCCAAGTGGTTGTTAACGGCTCAAGTCCCATTTTTTTTGTCAGCCTCCCGATTACCCCTCGGTTCTTGGCCATTCCGCCGGTGATCGAGAATTCAGGTTCTATCCCTATTCTTTCGAGTAATGAATAGATTCGGTCGGCCATAGCGGAACAATACGCGGCGAGAACCTCGTTAGTGCTTAGGCCTTTTCTCAGGAGTCCCGTAGCCTCGGACTTCGCGTACACAACACAGGTGCTGGAAACTGCCAGAGGTTCCTTATCAACCTGGTAAGATCTTTCCCCAACCTCTCCAATCGGAACGGAGAGCAGATCTGAAAAGACTTCCATGCCTCGACCGGTGCCTGCGGCACATTTATCGTTCATCAGGAAGTTTGTAACCTTGCCCTTTTTGTCGCAACGGATCGCCTTGATATCCTGCCCACCAACATCCAAAACAGTTCGAACCTTGGGACCGTAAAAAAAGTTTGCGCCTCTTGCGTGGCAGGCGATCTCTGTAACGGTCCGATCGGCCATCGGCACGTTAACCCGACCGTATCCGGTGCCAATAGAATAATGAATCTTGTCTTCCGTCAACGTAGTCTTTTCGAGAGCAAATTTCAGAGCGTTTCTTGCGCTATTAGGACTATCGGATCCGGTTCTCATGTTCCCATAAGCGTACATTTTACCGTCGGCCATTATTACGGCCTGGGAACTTACTGATCCGACATCAATTCCAAGGGTGATAAACTGAGCGTCCTCCCAACGTATGTCGGGATTAACCCAGTTGGTTTCTGCCCATCGCCAGAATTCCGGCTTTTTCTCCTCGGCCATCTGTATATCCTCCGACCTTATTGTTTTTGCTGCTTAAAACTTACCGGGAATTAGCGCTGATACCAACGCCTGGTAAGAACCAACCAAGGTTTTATTCTTTGGCCGCAACTACGGCCGCGCCGACGGCCGCGCCGTATTCCGGATCATCAGGGATGAATATTTTGTCAACCCCAAGTTCTCTTTGTAGGGCGGCTGTAAAACCGGGATTATACGCTACTCCGCCTAACATAACGATGTCTGGATTAACACCAATGCGCCTTATCATAGATACTATTCTACTTGCCATCGCATCGTGGATGGCTCTGCTGATATCCTTTGTCTCAGTTTT
>JAPLJJ010000147.1 GCA_026388665.1 Deltaproteobacteria bacterium | reverse complement strand
TTGGGTTGTTTAATTTCCAAGCCCCTTAGAAGATAAGGATATTTCTTGTGACCAGGATGACTCTTGGACAGCCTGGGTTTACTATACACAGTCTTAATACCCATCTTGCGCATCAGCGTCCTCACAGCGCACCGGCCTATGTTGTAGCCTCTGTCTCGTAACGCATCGCACATTCGTCTACTTCCGAGACACGGCCGATTGGAGTGAATCTCTTTAATTAACCGTATTAAGTCCTGATTACGATCCGTGTCCTGGACACGCTGACGATAAACACTTGACCGGGCAATCTCAAGAATCTGACACTGTCTGACAATCGGCAACTTATGATCTCTCAAGATCAGCGTTTTGCGCTTGTATCCCCTATGCGACCAAGCGCAACGGATAAAAAATCGTTCTCCATCGCCAGTCGCCCTATCTTGGCATGGAGTTCCTTAACGCCTGGATCGTTGTCAGAGGCTTTCTCTTTAGCGAATATCTCTTCAGCCCGATCAAGAAGCTGCTTCTTCCATTGAGCTATCTGATTCCGGTGGACTTGAAAACGATCAGCTAACTCAGACAGTGTCTGTTGCTCCTTAATAGCCTCCAAGGCCACCTTGGCCTTGAACGCTGTCCCGTGATTCTTTCTGCTTCTCTTTGCCATGTTCGCCGCTCCTTCTATTTTGACTAGTTTAGAGCAGCTTATGCACTTAATCCACTGTCCTTTTTTTCAAGACCATTAATGAAATGGACTGGCTCGTGCCTCGTATTCAATCCTGGTTTTTTATGGGGAATTCTAATCTTCTTTACGGCTGGACCAGTGACTGGATTCTTTCTAATTTCAAACTCACGCAAATTCAGGAACATCAAATGGGATTAGGCTTGGTAACTCTTCTCTGCTCCCTGCTAGGTTTCCGGCTTATGTGGCGAAACAACTGGGGAAAGGTTGTTGTCGTTTCTACTCTCATTATTTTTGTGGTGTCTTTAAATTTCCTGGGACATTTGTCACTTTGGAGAATAGTTCAAGAAATATACCCTGGGGGAACATCGATACGAGCCGTATGTCGGGTATCTTTGCTTTTGCTAATCGTTTTTTCCTTCGGAGTAGCCACTTTCCTTGATCAAATGAAAAGCAAGTGGTTGGCCTACATTTTGGCTGTCGTGATGTGCTCGGAACAGGTTGCTGTTACTTCTTCATATGATAAAAAAGAATACCGGGAAAGGATTGATAAAATAGTTGCTCTGATACCTAAAGACTCCGATGCGTTCTACTATGCAAGCTTGATATCGAAGGAGGAAATAGAAACACCGTACGGTTGTCAATTGGACGCCATGTGGGCCCAGATCCGGGTAAACAGACCTACACTAAATGGCTACAGCGGAAATGAACCTCCTGGTTGGCCCTTGTCCGAATGTTTGGTGAAATCTAGCTCGGCGATAGACCGATTGGACCGGGATTTGCGAAAATGGTTAGAAAAAAACCACGCGTCCGACAAAAATATAGCGCTTGTGATCAAGAGGAAATAAACTGTTTGTTGGCTTTGAGATAAGATCTTCTAAATCAATTCTGGAAAATTTTCTAATGTCAGAGAGTATTAACCACAGCAAATTTGATTTCTCAATCTGGAAAAGGAATCTTGCCCGCAAAGAAGAAGAACGCGAGAAATTGCGTTGCGCTGTTCTCTCCAGACTGGACGAGGCACTCAAAGTTTTATCGGCGAAATATTCGTGGGATGAGATCTTTATTTTTGGATCAGTGGCTCGTAAAGGGACGTTTCATGACCGTTCCGATGTGGATATTGGGATTGAAGGGCTGGATCCACTTCAGCATTATGCC
>JAPLJJ010000262.1 GCA_026388665.1 Deltaproteobacteria bacterium | reverse complement strand
AATAAAGGCCATGTGTTTGTTTTCAGTCTTTCATAAATTCAGGCTGATTTCACCTTTTTTGTGCCACCGTCCTCAATTCAGTGAATCAGTGATTCGGAGTGTTTTTTTCTAAAAGCCACTACAAGAGGATCGGTCCTAGCTGTTGAATTGAGAAAATCGACATAGGATTCAAACTCTTCTTTCCTGCTCTCATATTCCCGCATCAGTTTTGCCTGCGCCTGTCTTTTCATTTCAACACAATCAAAGAATTTCATTTTCATCAGACCAAAACTGAAGTATCAGCATAAACTTTTATCTGATGCATTAACAATCTCCATTGCTTAGAATCTGAAACTTCTTCGTGCTCTCACTAGCAAAAAATTGCGCACAGATGATTTGCCGTCTGTGATTTTGGGGTACCTCCAGTTGTTCGGGATTGGTCACCGCAACGCTATCATCAATGATACTGTAAAGAAAAACCTATAGCCAACTCTTTTGTTGTTCCTTTGCATTTTGCCGGAGGAGTTCCCAAACCATGCCGGTCCAACCAACATGAAAAAAAGGGAAGGCTGTCCCAAATAATCAGAGAAAAACAGTCAATTTAATTGCTGAATTTGTCAAAGCCTTCATCCTCACGTAACCAGCGAACATAGTCATCATGAAACTCGCGATTAACATCTTCAGGAGTCTTACCCTAAGAAGTTTCCCCATATTTACTACCATAAATATCTAACATCCTGATATTACCCATTAAAAACCTATTACGATTTTAGTGTTGGGGAAAGTCCTGGGATCTATATTCGGGAGATGAGTTTAAGTTTAAATTACAAGACAATATCGTGAAAGATATCGGCGTTTCTGCCAGGTTCGTTTTGGGAAAGAAAGATGGGAAGAGGAACACCGACGTCTAAGAGTAACCTGCCACAGCCGTTTCAGATCGCCAAGATAAGTTTCAACAGAATAAGCAGCGGGGTCTTGACATTCCGGGACTTCCAGACAAATACTGAATTGCTTGAGAATGAGAACCCTAATGTGTATGAGAAACGGTTGTTTTTTTGTGACAAAGCAGACGGTAACATAACGACGAAACGCCTTATACCATTTCGCGTTTGAACAGGTAGCTTACAAATAGCGTCATGTCGGCGGCCCTTCACTACGAGCGACGCGGAGCCGTCAAATCTTCGTTCATGCCCCCGGTCATGCCGCAATGTTAACTTATCCGTAGGCAAAATGGTATTACGGACTGAGGTATTGGGTATGCGTATTGCTATGTTGGCCCCGATAGCGTGGCGAACTCCCCCTCGACACTACGGACCATGGGAACGGGTTGTCTCCCTCCTCACAGAAGGTCTTGTCGCAAGAGGCATTGACGTCACACTTTTCGCCACGGCGGATTCGGAAACAAGTGGGAGAATCCACGCAATTGTTCCAAGACCTTATGAGGAAGACAAGAGTCTGATTCCCAAAGTCTGGGAATGTCTTCATATTAGCGAGGTTTTCGAGAGAGCCCAAGATTTTGACTTGATACACAATCATTTTGATTTCCTGCCTCTCACATACTCCGGTCTTGTGAAAAGGCCGGTTCTCACCACGATCCATGGTTTCTCCTCTGAAAAGATTCTGCCCGTATATAAAAAATACGACGAAAAAAGTTATTATGTGTCAATCAGCGATGCTGATCGGTCCCCCGAACTTACCTATAGCGCAACGATTCACCATGGAATAGACTTGGAAGCTTTCACTTTTAACCCGTTCGGTGGGGAATACCTTCTATTCTTTGGCAGAATTCATCCTGACAAAGGTGTCCGAGAAGCGATTCAGATAGCTCGACTGGCGAACAGGGATTTGTTGATCGCGGGAATAATTCAGGACGAGCAATATTTTGAAACAGAGGTTAAGCCGCACCTGAATGGCAGCCGGATAAAGTATGTAGGAAGCGTCGGCCCAGACCGTCGGGACAGCATTCTTGGCGAGGCAGCGTGCCTTTTACATCCAATAAACTTTAATGAGCCTTTCGGTTTGTCCGTTGTTGAGGCCAATGCGTGTGGTACACCAGTAATAGCGTTCTCACGGGGCTCAATGCCGGAAATCATAACAGAGGGTGTTAATGGTTTCCTTGTATCGACAGTGTCCGAGGCGGTCGATGCCGTGGAAAGGATCCATACCATATCCCGCCCTGCTTGCCGAGAAGTCGCGGAAAAACGATTCTCGAGAGATCGCATGGTTGACGATTATTTGAAAGTGTACAATCGGATCGTGGAAGAAACAAAAACAGTTGATCGCCGTCCATGGGGATACTATGAGGTTCTCTCCGACCTTCCAGATCATAAGGTGAAACGTATTGTCGTCTACCCGGGAAAGAGGCTTAGTTTGCAACGCCATCAGCGCCGCAGCGAGAATTGGACAATTGTGAGCGGCCACCCTGTCGTTACGCGGGACAGTGAACAGATCCAATTAAATCCAGTAGATTCTATACAGATTCCCAAGCAAGCGAAACACCGCATCTTCAACCCTGGTCCTGATGATGTGGTTTTCGTGGAAGTGCAAACAGGTGATTACTTTGGTGAAGATGACATAGAACGTTTTGAAGACGATTTTGGCCGGGTGTAGGTGTGTAGTCAATGACCATTTATCCCAAGGACCTCATAGTCCGTCGCTTCGAAGGGAACCCGATCCTCACGAAGGATCATGTTCCATACCCAGTTGTGACAGTCCACAATGCGGCGGCAGTCAAAACTCGGGGCGAATACATACTGGTTTTCCGTTCGCATCTCAGGAATGGCCGTTCCATACTGGGACTGGCGAGGAGCAAAGACGGCTGCAATTTCACGGTTGACCCGGCACCCTTCATGGTACCTGCGAGAGAAGGCGTTTTCGCTGAGTATGAGGAATTCGGAATTGAAGATCCTCGTATATGTCAAATTGACAATGATTTTTTCATCACTTACAGCGCTTATTCCAGGCATGGTGTAAGAATAGGTCTCGGCAAAACCTCTGATTTTAGGTCCGTTGAACGAGTAGCTCTGATCACGCAAGCTGATTGTCGCAATGTCGTGATCTTTCCCGGCAAGTTTCAAGGGCGATTTGCTCGTCTTGATCGCCCGCACACTGAAATAGCTCCGTGGTCTATCTGGATTTCATTTTCCCCTGACCTTGTTCACTGGGGTGATTCTCAAGTGATCATGAAGCCGGCCCCTTATCATTGGGACCAGATGAAAGTCGGCCCGGGAGCGACGCCTTTTCGGACATCCGAAGGCTGGCTTCATATCTATCACGGGGTCTTCCAGACCATGGATGGAGCGGTTTATCGGCTGGGCGTGGCTCTGCACGATCTTGAAGATCCAGCAAAGATTCTTGGAGTTGCTGACGAGTGGATTCTTCAACCCGAGGACCCATGGGAGGTGACGGGTTATGTCCACAACGTTGTCTTCACTTGTGGCGCAATCCCCGAAGACGACGGCACTGTGAAGATCTATTGGGGTGGAGCTGATACCGTAATGTGCATGGGAACGGCAGTGATAGATGATCTGGTAGGTTTATGCCTGAGCGTTCCACGACCACCCACTTAATCTTGTAATAGAGATCACCTTATATCCTGCGATGTTAAGCATCAGGGGCCATTGTATTTTGATTAGAGCTATCTATCTCGCCGATAATTTGATCTAACTTTTACAGCAGTGGTTTGCCTTTGCAACGCGGAAGGGCGAAGTCAAGTCAATTGTTGGCCTCTGTTGGCCTCCAATTGACACCCCAAATGACGAATTGCAATCAATTCTTGTTCTTGTTAAGATGAGTTGTCCCCAAAAAACTTTCGGAGGCCATACAAAATGAAAACACTCACAGTGTTTTTGTCACTGACTCTTTTTTGCATAGCACTGGCTACTGGCGTGCAAGCCGCCGGGGCAGCCGGCCAGGCCGATAAAATAGGGAAAGTCGCGGTTGTTAATTACAACGCCAAATACAAATGCGTCATGGTATGCAAAGGTCAGAAGCCAATACTGGAGACATTAGAAGATGGACTCGCGTACGCCCTGGATTTGCCGCTCGCGTTATTAAGCCCCATTACGTGTCCAATCATGACCCCTCTACTGGAAAAATTCGATTCAGACGCGGACAGGACATATGCCGTCAAGAGAATCAGAAAGTGAAAAGATAGAATATGTTCGAATGGAATTTTTATAGGGGCTAATCACTGCAAGACAAAGCACTTTTCGTCGCCAACCTCGCCTTTGACATGAAACTCAAGCTGTTTTTGAGGGATTTCTTTGAGGTGGTACACGATCTCCCATTCCTGTGATTTCCTGCTCCAGGAATATTGATCAAGCGAGATTTTCTTGCCTTTCTGAACGTATAGCATCAGATACCAACCACCGTAAAGCTTGGAATAACAAATCTTTACGTGTTTGACGTTCTTCACATGACCGGCGAATTCCAGAGCCGCCCGACTTACCTGTTCCTTTTCGGTAGGGTCAATCACAGCTTCAGACGCGGTCTTTTGATCTCCTGGGGCTGGTGGTTTGTACTGGGGTGGAGGCGGAGGAGTCAGAAGTTTCTTGAGTTCCTCGGCGGTTGCTTTTTTCTCATCCTGATCGGTCTTCGCTTGCTCTGTCGAGGCTTTAGAGCTTTCTTTTTGTGACGCCTCATCAGGTTGTTTCACTCCCTTGAGAGCGGAAACACAACCGATGACGACGAGAACCACGATAGATACGAAAACGACTAAAAGGCCTCGATACGATTTCATTCAATTA
Source organism: Deltaproteobacteria bacterium (assembly GCA_026388665.1). Taxonomy (GTDB): domain Bacteria; phylum Desulfobacterota; class Desulfomonilia; order Desulfomonilales; family Desulfomonilaceae; genus CAJBEZ01. The sequence continues at coordinate 390 of JAPLJJ010000262.1, read as the reverse complement.
TCCAATGCTGGGGGGTTCCTGAAAAACATAGAAATCATATCATTTTAGCGGAAGTTTTTCAACTTAAGATCCGAATTTCTTGAGCAGCTTTCGCCAGCCGACAGCCAGCGCTATCGCGGCCTTAATAAATTTCGTTCCCATGTCCCTTCCGGAGACTACGTGGGCGTGCAGATGAAAGACCACCTGCCCTCCCCCTTTATTTACATTGATGAAGAAACGATAGCCTATTTCTGCGACACCTAGGTCCGCAGCTATTTTTTTTGCTACGGTCGCAATGTGGCTCAATATTGGGTCTTCTTCAGGAACATCGTTAAGCGTTGGGATGTGTTTTCGAGGCACGATCAGAATGTGAATGGGAGACGCCGGGTTTGCGTCCCAGAATGCGACCAC
>JAPLJJ010000188.1 GCA_026388665.1 Deltaproteobacteria bacterium | reverse complement strand
ATCCATTTTGATTGGAGTAAAAGAATATCTCAATCCGAATCTAGGTCTGAGCTGATATTGAGCGTCAAGTCCCCAGATGGCGGACCCTTTCTGGCTAAGTCCCAGATTTTCATTGAAATCAACGGCGGTGCCCGGCATCACAGTTGTGCCTATGGTCCTCCGCGCCTCACCTCGAACCCTTCCGAATAACACCCTCGGGCCAACTACGAACTGTCCCTGCGCTGGGGAGGGCAGTATGCACTCGTCGCCCCAACTCGTCGGACTGAATCTGGATAAACCTTCCAGCCTGGACATGATTCCCGGTCGTACTTTTGTAGGTACCGGCTCAGATGGTTTCACCTTTGAGATAGTTTTGTAATTAGGAGAGGCATCGAGACTCGCCGCAGCGTAAGCATCCATCGCTCCGACATTGGACTCGGCAGATGCTCCGGTGACCCCCACCATTAACAAAACAGTCAAAATACACAAATAATTGAGACACCTTCTTAACATAACACCCTCCCTCAGGGTTCTATTTATTGCAAGGTGGAGATTAGCTTGTTTTTTCTTTTTGTCAAGCAAAAACTAAAAGTAATTCGACCTGATATATTAATTTCCGAGAATTTTGTTTAAAAAAGTCTAAAAACTTCTCTTTGGATAGCTGAATTCAATTCACGAGCGCGCTTTTCGTGCTAACCGTCATCGTCGCACACATGCCACAATGTGTAACTAATCAATTACACTAGGTTTTAAGTCTTGTTTGTTGGGGAGGATCATCAGGCGCGACAGGGGAACGTGGCGCGCCCCAGAATGTTTGAACTTTAATTAGGAGCTATAACTAAGTTATATGATGGCAGTTTTAGTTAGTTAACTAGGCCAGAAAGGTAAATCGCTCCTGACGCGTTTGCCGGCGCCAACCTGAAGAAGCCCCCCTCCCAAGATAGTATGCTGATTAAAGAATGATTATCAGGACAATGTCGGACCTATTTGACTTCCGAATAGTAACCCACATCAGGCTTGGGGGATGACATCTCGAATATTCGAAAACTACTTACCCCCCACTTTTGAAGCTTGAACCTCACGGCAGTCCAGAGAACCCCCAGCCCATAAACTACGGATCTTCGAAAATTTATGGATGAGGCTTCTTCAAAATATCTGGTCGGACAAGAAATTTCCCCGACTTTGAAATCGAAGTAAATAGCTTGAGCCAACATTTGATTATCAAATAAAAAGTCATCTGAATTGTGGTGCATTGGCAAACTCTCCAGGACTTTCCTTGAAAACGCCCGGTACCCTGTATGAAACTCGGATAACTTGGAGCCCAGGAGAAGATTTTCCAAAAGTGTCAGGATTCGGTTTGAAATGTATTTGTAAACAGGCATCCCTGATTTTCTGGCTTTTCCACCGAGAATCCGGGATCCCAGAACCACGTCGTATTCTTCGGAGACGATCATGGCGGCCATCGCCGGAACAAGCCTGGGAGAATACTGATAGTCGGGATGCAGCATTACAATAACGTCCGCTCCGGATTTTAGGGCCTCTGAATAACAGGTCTTCTGGTTCCGGCCATAGCCATAATTCTTGTTATGAACAAACGAACGTATACCTATTTCGCGCGCCAGACTCACTGTCTGATCCCTGCTCGAATCGTCAACGAGCAGGATTTCGTCTACGACCTGCCTGTCCAACTCCTCTACTGTACACTCTAATGTTTTCTCAGCGTTATAGGCAGGGAGGACTACTATGATCTTTTTTCCGTTAAGCATATTTATTCAATCAGCCTGCAACATTGAGCCTTTTGGTTCTTTCCTGAATTAATTCAGCCACGATTGAAACAGCTATTTCTTGTGGGGTCTCTCCCCCGATCGCTAAACCTATTGGAGCGTGAACCCTTGCCATGTCGTCTTCAGTAAATCCATCCTGGATTAATGCGTCAAAAATAAGTTTGATCTTACGCCGTGACCCAATCATGCCTATGTAAGACGCGTCCGTTTTCAACGCCTGGGCAAGGGTAGTCTTGTCATGAGCGTGCCCCCTTGTGACAATCACAATATGACTGTCCCGATCGACAGAGAGACCGGAAAAAGACTCTTTAAAAGATTTAACAATGATCTGATCCGCATCCGGCAAATTCTGGGGGTTCGCGTATTCGTCCCGATCGTCTACGGCCACAACGAAAAAATCAACATACGAAGCCAAATGAGAGACACATGCCCCAACATGACCAGCCCCGAAAATGAACACAACGCTTCTAGGGTATATCCATTCGAACAGTACATCAGAACTTAAGCCAGATGGTTTTATGACCTGCGTAGGCTTGAGCAGCCGTCTCGGTGGGATCGCCTTCAAGCAATGATCCCAGTCTTCAAGATCTCCGAACCTTTTCCCTTTTTCGTCAACACAAATGTATGCGATTTCTTTTTCGGTGGATTGTCCGGGCTCCAAATCTATCCTCTTCATGAGAAAAGCGGAAATACGTTCTTGAACCGTGAAACGAAAAGTTGAGTCGGCTCGAGGCCTTGCTTGCTAACGCTGTTGTTGCGAAGTCACGAACGTTCGCTTCAAACAGCCCCCCACCTATTGTTCCGACAACATCTCCGTTATCCAGGACCAGGATTTTAGCCCCCGCCTGACGCGGAGAAGACCCCTGAACCGACAATATTGTGGCTAAGACAAAGTTTCTTTTCTTTTCGAATTGTCTAACTGCGGCTTCCCAAATCAAACGCATATTAAGAGCTTACCTCAAATTTGGATCACGCCAATTTGTATATTGACTGTATAGACACTAGTTCAATTGCTTATGAATAGCTTTTTGACGAGCTTATTGTCAAGCTGCGCCTCTGATTTTAAGCTACAAATCTGTCCGGATGGTTTAGCTGGATTACCCACAAATTATGTTTACAGATAGAGGAAGTTGATCAGACTGTTTTCCTGAATAGAACTATTCGATTGGTATTTGTACCGGCTTTATTGTTGTTTACACCCCAAATATTAGCTGTTTTTGTAAACTCCTGAGAATTAATAATTATTCCGTTACACTCGAACCCAATTGACATTCCTACCGGAGCAATTATTTCTTCGAGTCTGATCGTGTTTTTCCTTATTTCACCAACCTCAAAAGCTACCCACCCCCCCGTTTTGGTAACCCGGTAAAGCTCCTGGAAAACCGCTTTCATCTTTGCCCGCCACTGATCAACTGTTTTCGCGGTTGTTATCTGTTTGGAAATCCTCTCGTGATCAATGTGATTAAACCAGCATCTCAACCAGTTATCCTGTGCATATTGCACCACATCGAGAAAAGGAGGTGACGTCACAGTAAGATCAACCGAACATGACTCCAACTCTTTGGTGTCATCCGCCTCGGAACACATAAACTGTACCGAGGCCCCTGTTTTAACCAAATTCTCTCGATCCAGCGCTGATATGGTCCTGAGCAGACTTCCCGTTTTCCGTCTGATTATTTCCTTGATGTTTCTGTACACAGGGACCTGTTTGAGCCGTTGGTTGATCTTGATCTGACTTTCGGCGGAAACCGCCTGATTTGGGGGCAAGGTATAAACCGAGAAGAAACCGTTTGAATGACCGGTGAGTCGGTTCGTAGCCACCATACGAATCCACGAATCCAGCGGGTCCTCTTGCCCATTGATCCGCCTTTCAAACAGATAAGCCCTGAGAGAAAGGACCTCGCTCAATGTCTTTGGATGATAAAACATTGACAAGTCTAGGTCAGACCTTGAATTGGGATCCAATTTGATTTTTGACAAACGTTCAGAGAGTTCTGTCTCATCCGGTGGAAAAAACCGCGGTGAAATCAGTATTTGACTGAGAGGGTTAATGTCATTCGCTGCGACGCGTCTGCCGAGTAAGCCCGCCTCTAGGCAAGTGGTGCCTCGACCACTGAAAGGATCGTAAACTTTCGAGCCCGGATCGGTTAACAATTTAATGAAAAAAGACGGTAACTGTGGCTTGAAACAAGCTCTGTAAGAAATTTCATGAATCGAATTTGCCTGGCGCTGTTTAGACGTCCAAAACTCAGACTTGTAAACGGGGATTCGCGCGCTGTTAACCTCAAGATCGTATGTTCGGGCAACTTTGGGCAGTTCAAGGAACAGCTCACCTTGGAATTCGGTTGTAAAGTGAAAATCCTTACTGTTTAATAGCGTTTCTAGAATCATTATAGCCTGGCGGTCGGTCTCATTGTTATGCTAAATTCGTAACCTAAAGCTCGAATAATGAACTCGGTTTCCAGTTTTCTTTTGTTTGGTCGTGTCCGGATATCGATAACAAAACATTTCATCAGGAGGTTTGTCGTGAAAAGACTCACCATTTTGTTGCCAGTTTTTGCCCTGTTGTTGGCATGTCCCATTTCAAACGCTTTTCCAGCCCAACCGATGGTAGTCAAATTCGGACACGTCGGGCCCCCTCCTCATGGTCAAACAAAGGGGATTGACGCATTTGCAAAATATGTTTTCGAAAAGACGAATGGAGCGATTGATATCAAAACTTTTCCATTCGGACAACTGGGAAACGAAAATTCTCTGGCTGACCAGGTACAATCAGGAACTTTGGAAATAGCAGCGGTTTCTACGGCGGTGCTGTCCAATTACGTCCCTCAGCTTGCCATAACGGACTTTCCCTTTCTTTTTCCGGATCGTAAGACTGCTTATGCCGTTTTCGACGATCCTGATGTAATGGCAAAGATTTTCGGCTATCTGCCGGCGAAAGGCTTTGTTGGAGTCGGGTGGACGGAGAACGGAATTCGCGACATTACAAATTCCAAACATGATATTCGGAAACCTGAAGATCTCAAGGGGATGAAAATTAGGGTTATGAGTAGCCCCATTTATATTGACACATTCAAGGTTCTAGGAGCTTCCCCCACTGATCTGCCCTTTCCTGAAATCTATTCCGCTCTCCAAAACGGCACGATAGACGCGCAGGAAAATCCTTTAATGACTTCTATCCTGATCAAGGCGACCGAAGTTACAAAATTTGCTACTCGAACACAGCATATAATCACTGAATGTATCATTATAGTGACGCCCGATTTCTGGAATAAATTGACCCCTGACCAACAGCAGATTTTTAGAGACGCTGGAAAATTGGCGATAAAAGTCAACAGAGAAGTAAACGACCAGCTTCATGAGAAACTTCCACAGTCGGGACTGTCTGTGGACGAATATTGCAAGAAGAACAACGTGTCGGTTACCGATCTAACCCCTAAAGAACGAGAAGTCTTCAAGCTGGCAGTTAAGCCTGTTTATGAAAAATACAAAAAAATAATCGGCCCGGATTTGTTTGATTTCATTGAGGCAAAGATAAAATCGCACAGCGGCAAGTAATCATAATACGGAGAAATGTCGGTAACTTCATGAAGTCCCTACTTAGAGCCCTAGGACAATTAGAAGAATGGATTCTGGTAATTGTATTGCTTTCCTTGGCTCTCCTGACTTCAGCTCAGGTAATTTGCCGGTATGTCCTCGGCTTCAGCTTTATCTGGATGGATGAAATATCTCGTTACCTCGGTGTATTTATCGCTTTTTTAGGCGCGGCCATAGGTGTCAAGTACGGGACTCATTTTTCAATGGATCTTCTTTACGAGAGGATCTCAAGTGACCGATTTCGCCACATGCTACAGGTAATAGTCAATCTTTCATGCGCGGCCATTTTTGTCATGGTCGCATACTACGGGTGGATTCAGGCTACCAAGATGTGGCGATTCGGTGTCTTGACCGCTGTTTTGAAAGTCCCGAAGTACTGGGCGTACCTACCTATTCCATTCTTCTCCATCATTATGACTTTCCGTTTTTTCTGCTTGGCAATGAAACACCTTAACGGTCTGATTCGTGGCAATCCATTTAAATTGACAGGTTGGAATTAGCCTTGATCGCTACAATGCTCATTTGTTTTTTCGGCCTGCTTTTTCTTGGAATGCCCATCGCCGTGATGATGATCGCAACCGCGAGCGTGACACTGGTCCTGAATACATCCAATTCATTATTGGTAATACCTCAACAGTTGTTTAACGCGTTGGACAATTCTATTCTGCTTTCAATACCGTTTTTCATTTTAGCGGGAAACATTATGACCGAAGGGGCCACGGCTTCGAGACTGGTGGCAATTGTCAATTCTCTGGTCGCGGGCTATCCTGGTGGATTGGCTTTAACAGCCACTATGTCTTGCATGTTTTTCGCCGCATTATCGGGTTCAAGTCCTGCGACTGTAGTAGCAATAGGATCCATCATGTTTCCCGCCCTAAAAAAAGCGGGCTATGATGAACGATTCTCGACGGGGCTAGTGACCTCGGCAGGATCACTGGGGATTGTGATACCACCATCGATCCCTATGATTTTGTACTGCATGGTTATGAACACATCCGTAGCTGAGCTATTTATGGCAGGAATAGTTCCCGGAATTCTGATTGGGCTTTCTTTCATGGGCTACACTCTCTACCTGGCCATTAAAGGACAGTGGAGAGCAAGCGAAACCGTCTCCGGCGCCGAACGCCTAAAAATATTCCGAGATGGGGTATGGGGACTCATGTTGCCGGTAATAGTCCTTGGAGGTATTTATTCAGGACTCTTTACACCGACCGAAGCCGCTGGTGTGAGTGTGGTTTATGCGCTCTTCGTTGAACTAGTCATATATCGGGAGATCACAATAACTCAGATACCCGGAATTTGTCGCCAGGGGGCGATACTATCGGGTTGTCTACTCTTTATTTTGGCTGGCGCAATGACAATGATTTGGCTTCTGACCGCTGAAAGGCTCCCTCATCAGGTCGCTGAAATTGTTACGGCAAACGTTCATAGTGGTTGGATGTTCCTAATTATCGCTAACATTCTGTTCTTGCTCCTTGGAACAGTCATGGACAACGTGTCAGCGATGTTACTACTATCACCGTTGTTTATGGATACACTCAGCCAGTTTGGCATAGATTTCATTCATTATGGTATAATTATGGTCCTTGTCATCGAATTCGGCTTTTTGACACCGCCATTTGGTCTGAATCTTTTTGTCGCAATGGGGTTGACCAATAAATCGCTATTGGAGGTTTCCAGAGGCGTCGCTCCGTTTCTGGTCCTGCTCTTGGTCTGTCTAATCCTGGTTACCTTTATTCCTGACATTTCGTTATTCCTTCCCAAGTTGTTCCTACGTTAGAATCTTTAATTTGACCCTCGAAAAAACCGGAATAATATAATAATATGGATTCAAATTTGATTGACTGTTTTTATTTTTGTTAAACTATAACTTTCATGTATATCAGTACCCGGCAATTTTGTTTAAGGTCTTACACCTTCACCTTGGAACAAATTATATTGAAATCGCCTCTGTATTTTTATATAGCCTTACAGACCTCATGCTTGGAGTCTTCCGCGTCCCAAAAACCTCATGAGGAGGAATAGATTGATTGAACCCGAGAACAATTCTCTGCCGTCCGATCCATTTCAAGCGGTATTAAAACCCCACAAGAAAGACAAGAAAGGATGGTCCCTGCTTGGGGGGTTAGCCCGCTTCGGTATGCTAATTCTTATAGGAGCCGCTGCAGGAATGGCCGGGATGGTAGCGCAGGGTTATATATATTTCACTCAAAGCGTTCCAAATGTTGAGAAACTGCGAAAATATGAACCACCGGTCGTAACGACCGTTTATGCGGACAAGGGTGATTTGATAGGTGAGTTTGCATATCAGAAACGTTTTCTGATCCCAATGGAGCAAATCCCTAAAGAGCTTCAGGATGCTTTTGTGGCTGCGGAAGACAAGAATTTCTGGCGTCACGCCGGGGTTGATAAAGAAGCTATTTTACGAGCAATCAAGAAAAACCTTATGGCCGGCACTCTGAAAGAGGGCGCGAGCACAATAACGCAACAGGTCGCAAAGACATTTTTGCTTACCCCGGAGAGAAAATTTACAAGAAAAATCAAGGAGGCTATTCTATCAACCAGGATAGAACAATCCCTGTCCAAAGAACAGATCCTCTACCTTTACCTAAATCAGATTTATCTCGGGAGCTCGGCTTACGGAGTAGAAGCTGCGGCCCAGACTTATTTTGACAAACACGCCAAAGACATGACAATCGCCGAGTGCGCGATGCTGGCAGGCCTTGCAAAGGCCCCTTCAAGCAACTCCCCTAAAAGAAACCTTAAGAAAGCTATTGAAAGGCGTTCTTACGTTCTTAAACGTATGCTCGAAGACGGATGCATTACTGAAGCCCAGTATGAGCAGGCAAATCAGGAAGAACCCAAAATATATCATGGATCCAATCCCAACATCAGGATAGCAGCTGATTTCGTAGAACATGTCCGCAGACACATAGAAAGGAAATATGGATCGGATGCTCTGTACAAAGAAGGATTACAGATTTACACAACGGTTAGTCTTGATCTTACCAAAAGCGCTCGAGACTCGATGGATGTGGGGCTGAGGGAATTGGATAAACGAGAGGGGTACCGAGGTCCAATAAAGACGCTGAATGTGAAAGGCGTTTTGGAATTCTTGGAAGAAAAATCGAAAAACATGGAAGCCCCTTTGCGCTTCGGTGATGTTACAGAGGGAGTTGTAACGCATCTGGATTCCGAAAACGTTTATGTTCGGCTGGGAACATACGAAAAAGATGGTGTAAAGAAAGATTACTTAGGGCAAATCAAGATAGAGGGTGATCCAAAATGGTGGGTCCGACAACCTTTTATCAGAACCGAGCAAAGGACCAGAAATTTTGCTCCCGGTGAATTGCCGTTCCATGTAGGAGACTTGATTCAAGTTCGTATCCTGGATCCCAACCCGAAACGTCGCGATTTGTACATGCGAAAATTCGGCAAGACTGATTCAGACATGAAAAACTATAAAGAATACACAGAGGAAATGTCTCCTTATTTCCTTCTGGCCCCGGAACAGGAGCCACTGGTTCAGTCTGCGTTGATGCTGAGAGAAAATCGTAACGGTTATGTGCGTGTGCTGTTGGGAGGATATAGTTATTCGGAGTCCAAGTATAATCGCGCGATCCAGTCACGACGACAGGCCGGTTCATCTTTCAAGCCCGTTATTTACGCCGCAGCCATAGACAAAGGATTCACTGCGTCCGACATCATTATGGATACCCCTCTGGCCCTAACCGTACCCGGGACAGGAGAGGTCTGGCGGCCCAAGAATTATCGGGGTGGATATTTAGGTCCTGTTACGTTCAGAGATTGTCTGGTGAAATCGAGAAATATTCCTACAATAAAAATTTTGCAGCAGATCGGAATAGATTACACAAAAAACTACGCTAAAAAACTTGGCTACACATCATCACCCACGGAGAACCTGACCATGGCGCTAGGCTCGACAGGCGTGTCTCTTGAAGAGCAATTGTTGGCCTATTCAGTATTTCCTAATCGTGGATATCTTGCCCCGCACATTTATGTAAAAAAGGTTGTAGATCGTCATGGCAAAGTCTTAGAGGAAAATCTTCCTCCCGTTTTCCTGGACGATCCTGTGCGTGGCGCCGACACCACGGTGCAAAAAATATCATTGGAGTCAGACCGAACTGAACGGAACTATGGGCAGGCTCAACGCCGAATCGATCCTGCGACCGCGTACATCATGACTTCATTAATGCAGGGCGTAATCCAGGAAGGCACTGCAACTAACCTGAAGAAAATCGTTGGACGACCTGATGTCGCCGGTAAGACAGGGACGACAAATGAAAATATTGACGCCTGGTTTGTAGGCTTCTCACCGGACTATACATGTGGTGTCTGGGTCGGCTTTGACGACGAAGTGTCTATTGGTGATGGTGAAACCGGCGGTAAAGCGGCGGCCCCCATCTGGGGATATTTTATGAAACAAGTCTTAAAAGATGTGCCCGTAAAGGATTTTGCACCGCCATCGAATGTTGAATTTAGAAGGGTTGACCCCAGGACAGGTATATTGTCGTCTTCCAATGAGGGTTTTCAAGAGATCTTCAAGGTTGGCAGTGGACCTACTCCGGCGCTCGCCAAACCGGTTCGCGGCTCGGCATGGGATTATCCCGGCGCTGATTTAGATCAATTCTAAACCTATTAATGCATGAGCCATTTTACGTCAAATCAGCCTATGCGGGGCTATTCGCCGCTAATCTCCCTTCGCTACTCAGCGACACATTATCCGTATCAGTTCTTCCTGTTCTGATCCCGAAATTTTTCTCGCCTAAACAAGACTGAATCGTACGGTTTTACTGGTTCCCGCTTGACAGCAGTCACTGGTAACTATAACTATATTGTGCAGGCGATTTTGAACTAAAAAAGCGCCATAATGACGAATTAAGCGAGGATTTTTTATTTAGAGACCTTACATAACCCATTTTTCGTTGTTAAAAGGATTTAAACAATGTCAGAAGATATCGAAAAACGAGATGATTTTGAGGAAGAGACTCAACATAAGCCGCAACAAGTAAATTTTGATGACATTCCTGATATCATCCCACTGCTGCCTGTGCGGGATGTAGTCATCTATTCATACATGATATTGCCTCTCATGGTTGGACGGGAAAAATCGATCAAAGCTGTTGAACAGGCTGTTTCCGGTAACAGGCTCATATTTCTGGCGACACAGAAACTCTCGTCCGACGAAGACCCTACTCCTGGCGACATTTATTCTGTCGGGACCGTGGCTATGGTTGTCAAAATGCTCAAGCTACCGGACGGCAGAGTAAAGATACTGGTTCAGGGAGTGGCTAAAGGACGCATTGTCTCCTATCTTTCTTCCGCGAATTATTTCATGGTCCAGATCGACAAGATCCAGGAACCCGCAGTAGAAGGCGTCACAATAGAAATTGAAGCTTTGATGAGGACTGTGAAAGAGAATTCGGAGAAGATTCTCCAGCTTCGAGGCATAGTCTCCCCGGATGCTGTCGCGATTCTGGATTCTATAGAAGATCCGGGCAGATTGGCGGATCTGGTAGCGTCCAATCTAAAATTACGAGTGGAAGAATCTCAGCAGATTTTGGAAATCATCGAACCAGTCCCGCGCTTAAAGAAGGTTAATGAACTGTTGTCCAAGGAACTGGAACTCTCTGCTATGCAGGCCAAAATTCAAACCCAGGCAAAAGAGGAAATGGGTAAAACTCACCGGGAATATTTCTTACGTGAGCAGCTAAAAGCGATTCAGAGCGAACTTGGGGAGATTGACGAGAAAACCAAAGAGATTGAAGAGTTCAGGGCAAAAATAGTCAAAGCTAAGATCCCTTCGGAAGTACAGAAAGAAGCGGATAAACAGCTAAGCCGCCTGGGTCAAATGCATCCTGACGCGGCGGAAGCGTCCATTATCAGAACTTATCTGGATTGGATAGTTGAACTACCGTGGTCAAAGGCTACTCGAGACAAACTTGATATCAAGCGAGCCAAACAAATTCTGGATGAAGATCATTATGACCTGGAAAAGATAAAAGATAGAATCCTCGAATATCTCGGGGTTCGGAAATTAAATAAACAGATGAAAGGACCTATTCTATGCTTCGTGGGCCCTCCAGGAGTAGGTAAGACCTCATTGGGGAAATCAATAGCGCGAGCGCTTGGAAGGAAGTTCACACGCATATCGCTCGGTGGATTGAGAGACGAAGCAGAGATCAGAGGACATCGAAGGACTTACATCGGGGCGCTTCCCGGTCGAATTATACAAGGATTGAAAAACGCCGGCTCGAACAACCCTGTTTTCATGTTCGATGAAATTGACAAGGTTGGAGCGGACTTTAGAGGGGACCCTTCAGCAGCTTTATTGGAAGTCTTAGACCCTGAACAAAACAACGCTTTCAGCGATCATTATCTGAATGTTCCTTTCGATCTTTCCAAGGTAATGTTCATCACGACCGCTAACCTTGCGGATCCGATAATTCCGGCGCTAAAAGACAGGATGGAAATAATTGAGCTTGCCGGTTACATTGATGAGGAAAAACTCAAGATAGCTAGACAATATCTAATCCCGAGGCAAATTAAGGAAAACGGTATCAAGCTGAAGGACCTTGACTTTACTGATGAGGCTATACTGAACATTATAAATGTTTACACGAGAGAAGCCGGCCTGAGAAACCTGGAGCGGGAAATCGCGAATGTGTGTCGTAAGATCGCTAGAAAGATAGCGGAAGGTGAAAAGAAAATCCCACGAATTACCGCTAAGAATTTGAGCAAGTTTCTAGGTATACCTCGTTTCTTACCCGACCATGACGCCAGAAAAGATGAGATCGGTGTTGCTACCGGACTGGCATGGACCCCGTATGGGGGTGACGTCCTGCACATTGAAGCTACACCGATGGAGGGAAAAGGGAGCCTCTTGCTGACCGGTCAACTAGGAGACGTGATGAAGGAGTCCGGTCAAGCCGCAATGTCATACTGCCGGTCTCGAGCCGCGAAATTTGGTCTGATTGAGAATTTTTATTTTTCCAAGGATATTCACGTTCACGTTCCAGCCGGGGCAATTCCCAAAGATGGTCCGTCCGCGGGTGTCACTATGGCAACAGCTCTGGTAAGCGCTTTGACCGGTATTCCAGTACGTGCGGATGTTGCCATGACTGGAGAAATTACGCTTAGAGGTCGAGTCTTGCCCATTGGAGGGTTGAGAGAGAAATCATTGGCAGCGCTGAGGGCTAGAATCTACACCATAATTGCGCCTGAGCAAAACCAGAAGGACCTTGGCGAGATCCCAAAGCACATTCGTAGAAGACTCGATTTCAGATTTGTCAAACATATGGATGAAGTTCTGAAAATTGCTCTTACAGAATTTCCGGCGAAGGAGAATATAATAGACGCTGATGCCGATTCAAAAAAGAAACCCGTGCCAAAGGCCAAAAAGGAAGCCACTTCAAAACCGGATGGCGGTGTGCAACCTTCAGATGGCAAGTAATACCAATTCCGGTTTCAGCGAGTAAGTAGACTGGAGCGCCAGGAATGAGGTTCCCTTCATTTCGAGCGACGCAGAGCCGTAGAATCTTCGTTTAGGCGACCTCCATCCTGACGCCATACTACTAATCATTAAGCAAATCGGTATAAGTGGTTCGCAGAACCGATAAGGGCCTCATTTTTGAGGCCCTTTTTTGTTTATAAAGATTCTGTGATAAATTTTTCAGGAATGACCTTCCCCTGTCTGTATTTCCATAACCTTATTTTCGGCCTGTTCTTGAACTCGCAACATTTCCTGCTCAATTTCAAGTCTTATGTTTTCGTAATCCTCATTATTTAGCCCCTGGGGCACTGCTGTTGGCTTACCGAAAGCCATTACAATGGTGCTAAACGGTAGCGGTAAAATCATTGAATCCCACGAACGAAACTGTATTTGGCGAGTAGCCCAACTCACAAGAGGAACCACTGGCTGACCAGTTTCTTTTGCCACAACTACAATACCTATCTTGACTTTTCTGGAAGGTCCTCGAGGCGCGTCAACAGCAAGGCCGGAACAATAGTTCCGTTCCTTTATCATATCTATCATCTCCCAGAGTGCTTCTTTGCCTCCCCTTGAGGATGATCCTCTCGTCGTGTCATACCCCATACGACGTATTGACCTGTCTATCAATTCGCCGTCCCAGGATCGACTGACCATGACCACACCAGGGTATCTGCCGCAATGGTAAACAGGGAACAGCATGGTTCCGTGAAAACATGCGCACGCAAATGGTTTCTTCTTACAAACTTGATCTTCATATTCACTATTAAGAAAAATCTTCCTGGAGGTTATATCAACCAGTCGAAAATACCCGGTAACTAGACGAGGCACAAGGAGCAGAACAAGCTTGAACCACAAACGATTCCCTTTTTCAGTCTTCTTTTTTTCTTCCGTCAAACCGCTTGACTACCTTTAGTCCGTTTTATGTTTATTCGAAATGCTGTGAGTTCCTATTCTTCGTCGCCAAAATTTTCAAGAGCCTCCAGAGCGGCTTCCCGCACATCCGGATTTGGATCCCCGGTGGCTTTTTTCAGCGCTGGTATTGCGACTGCCGATCCGATAAGACCAAGTATTGACGCTGTATCACCCCTTAGCCCTACATCATCGGATTGCATCAGGAGAATTAATTCGTCCAGCACCGAATCCAAAACACGAGGGTTCCTGTCAAGTGCCTCCTCCATAACCAAAAGGGCCCCCATGCGCTGGGAAAATTCATTAGACATATAAATCGGTAGGATCGCGTCCGGCCGTTCCTTTTCACACAGCAAATCAGCAGCGTCTTCGGCCCGCCCCGTTTCTATCATGGACTTCAATATACTCGTGATCGAACAATCGTCAGACAATAGGATCAGGCGTTCGGCCAACTCACCGACCTTTATGACGCCTACAATGGTGAATCCATCATTGATTACTGTTGTAGGGGTAGATTTGACTTTGTATCTCTCTGCAATATCCGGGAAGAATAACGCATCAATAATTGACGCGTTGATAGCTGAATTGTTG
>JAPLJJ010000077.1 GCA_026388665.1 Deltaproteobacteria bacterium | reverse complement strand
TCCTACAATGGCCATGGTTTCCGATCCCCAGTCGGCTCTGGTGATTGGTGGCGGAGATGGTGGGACCATCACGGAATTGGTGAAGTATCCGAGTTTGAAGTCAATTACCCTATGTGAAATTGATGGTGAGGTTGTCTCAACATGTGAAAAGTTCTTCCCCGAGATTTCAAGCGGTCTGGCAGATCCTAGAGTGAAGGTCGTATGCCTGGACGGGGCAGCGTACGTGAAACAGTTCCGGGAAGAATTCGACGTGATTCTAATCGATTCAACCGATCCGGTAGGGCCTGGGAAGGCATTGTACGAACTGGATTTCTATCAGTCGGTAAAAAAGGCCCTTAAAAAGGGCGGGGTCGCTACATTTCAGACAGAAAGCCCCATGTTTATGTCTGATGTATTCGCGGATACAGTCAAGAATTTGAGATCAGTGTTCGGCCAAGAATGCGCATGTCCTTATCTGTGTGTAATACCTAGTTATCCGGGCGGTCTATGGTCTTTCACTTCATGCTCGCCTGGGGCTAAGGATTTCTCTGATCCATTGGGTAATCTCGCTGAAGATCTATTGGAATCCCTCAACTACTATAGCGCGCAAGTTCACAGGGCAGCTTTCGTGTTGCCTAACTTCGTGCGCCGATTAATCGCTTCCTGAAAGCCAATAAGCTTGAAAATGTCTGAACCGCTTTTTCTGGATTATCATTCGACAAAAGTCATCAAGAATAGACCTGCAATCTTAGGATGCCCGCTGGACGTGACATCAACGTACCGCACCGGATCCAAGGACGCGCCTAATGCTATCCGCGTATCTTCCGATTCCATCGAGTCTTACTGTCCGTACCTTGATAGGGATCTCTCTGATTATCCCTTCGCTGATCTGGGTGATCTTTGTCTCGATGGTCTATCAATGGAAGAAAAATTGGAGGAGATTAAGGCTGCTGTTCTAAGAATACTAGAACAGGGTGGCCTGCCTTTCTGTCTGGGTGGTGAACACACGGTTACTCTTCCTATCATCCAGGCATTTAAACAACGTTTCGATCAATTTGTGGTATTGCATCTGGATGCCCACTCTGATTTGCGAGACTCTTACGAAGGGCAGAAGATCAATCATTCCACCGTAATGAAACGCGTGGTGGAGCTGGTGGGTGACGAAAATCTGATACAACTTGGAATAAGATCAGGGACTCGGGAGGAATTCCAATGGATCAGGGAACACGGTGTCTCAGGAAGTTTCCAGCCTGGCCAGGAAAAGACCCTGCTCAGGAGAATCGCCGGAAGAGCCGTCTATCTCAGCCTGGATCTGGATGTCCTGGATCCATCATGTTTCCCTGGGGTAGGAAATCCCGAAGCAGGCGGTTGGTCTTACCGGCTTATGGAGAGATTTGTAGAGTTTCTAGCCGATGTTAACCTTATAGGGGCTGATATTGTTGAGTTAATGCCCTCGATCGACAGTTCGGAAATGAGTTCCATCACGGCGGCAAAAATTATTAGATCATTATTATTGATATGTTAGTTAAATTTGCTAACAAATTGTGATAATAAATGTTCTGTGGTTACTTTCGGAGCGATTTCTCTCGAAAAACCTTTGGAAGGTTCTCCAGATCAGTCAATGCCTCATAACCAAAAGACAATTCTAACACGGAAAAGATTGCAGAGATTATCAGCCAAGTGCGGCTCTAGCCTTAGTGTAGCTTTACTTGCTCTTCTTGTTCTTAATTACTCCCTAGTAACGGTATACGCGGGAGAAGACCCGGTTAACAGATCGAGCCTACAAAGGGGCTGTCCCGACCTTATAGATCTTATAAAAAAACTATCCCCTTCCGTAGTAAGTATTACGGTCGAACGAAATGAGGCGCCCAGTAGCGTTTCCAATCCCCCACCACTAATCCAAAATGGGCTTGCAAATGTCAGAGACAAAGAGAAAATCAAGGACCTCCTTCAGACTGACAGTATCGGAAGCGGGTTTTTCTGTGACAGTGCTGGCCACATTGTTACCAATGCTCATGTTGTAGATTCGGCCGAAAAAATACAGGTAACGATGACAACCGGAAAGGCGCTTCCTGCAAAAGTAGTGGGTGTTCATCCCAAGGTAGACCTGGCGTTGATTAAGATAGATCCGGGTTTCGATGTCACAGGAGCGAAGATCGGCGACTCCTCTGGAATTGAGGTCGGGGAATGGGTCCTCGCAGTAGGCAATCCGTTTGGACTTGGTCGAACAGTAACAGTTGGGATTGTGAGTGGGAAAGGTCGATTTCTAGGGCTTGGACCGGACGATAATTTTATCCAGACTGACGCGTCAATTAACCCCGGGAATTCCGGTGGCCCGTTGTTTAACATGGTTGGTGAGGTAATAGGCGTCAATACCGCAATAATAGCCTCAGGCAAAGGCATCGGGTTCTCTATCCCTTCTAATTATATACAGGAGCTGCTTGAGCAGAAGCCTGAACACGTTGATAGCGCCAGTGGATGGCTCGGGGTTTATGTTGATGATATTGATGAACCCATGGCCAGATCACTTGGTTTGAGTTCTCCGAAGGGAGTTTTAGTGGATGAGGTTCTCGGCGCCACCCCGGCTTTCCTCGCTGGAATCCGTAAAGGCGACCTTATCCTGAGTGCGGACGGGAAGTCAATTCTGGACAGGAAACACCTGTCTTCCATCGTAGCCGGCAAAAAACCGGGAAACATCATTCGAATGGTTGTGCTTAGGGAAAAGAAATCCAGAAATGTAGACGTAATTATGGGCAAGGCCCCTGAATAAATATATGGCTCTCTAGGGCTATTTCCCCTTAACAAATTGCCCACGGTAGGGCGGCCACCTGTTTCATTAGTATTCAGATTCTCTTCGGATGACCTCGATCAGTTCCTGCGTAGCGCGTTCTAAATCAAGATTCACAATCTGATAGGGGAAAACATCGGAAAACTGTAACTCCCTCGCGGCATTCTGGAGTCTTGTCTTGATGGATTCTTCCGAATCTGACCCTCTGCTTCTAAGTCTTTCCTCGAGAATGCGCGAGTCCGGTGGACTTATAAAAATACCGATGGATTCTTTCATTTTCGCAAAAACTTCTAGAGCGCCCTGCACGTCAATGTCCATGACGCAACGGCGACCATTCTTCAGGGCGGTTCTTATCGGTTCGAGCGGGGTCCCGTACATCGATCCGTGAACCTCCTTCCACTCCAGAAAAGCGCCACTCTGAATCATTTCCAGGAATTTTTCTTTGTCTACAAAGTAGTAGTCGATCGAATTCATTTCCCCCTGTCTGTGCGAGCGTGTTGTGTACGACACGGAATAGAAGAGATCCGGCAAGATGGCTCTGATACGTTGTATCAATGTTGACTTGCCCGCGCCGGAAGGCGCTGAGATAACAAACAATACAGGTTTAATCAAGGTGAGTTCCTCCGATTGGACCGAGTCATAACATGATAACCAAACCTTTTGGAAAAAACTCCTTCGAGTGTTCCGAAACCTCCTGTGAGGAAAAAAAGGCATCTCCTAGTCATGAAAAGCCAATTGCCAATGCTTATAATTTATTTGAGTGATATTTTTCCAGTCCGAATTGTGGTTTGTTGACACCGAGTAGGACGCGTGTTTATACCATTTCGCGAAACTTATTCGATCACGAAATGTAGTAGTTATCTTTTGCTTTCAGAATCAAGGTAAAGAGACAACGTATGACGAGAAAAATTCTATTGGCAATCCTGTTGATTCTTGTCCTGGCTATGACCGTGTACGGAGGATTTTTCAGGAAGTTCTTAGTGTACGACAACCTGGAAAAATTCGACAGGTTGAAAAACGTGGGTATAACCATAAAAGTTCCCGGTTATGAAAACGCGTCCCAAGATTTTGCGCCGGAGTCTCAATGGTTTTCTGAACCGGACGTGGTCCGGGCAATGACTTTTGAAGGAATAAAAAGATACAAAGATGGGAAACTTATTTCAAATTACCCTGACCTTCGTATGCTAAAAGGCCGTATCCCTTGCCCAACCTGAATTTAAGATCCAACGTGGGACACGTTGAACTTCTAATTAGTACCAAAAAAGCAAATCGGGAGAATTCTTTGTGGAAAAAATCAGGCTGAAAGTTCAGATAGCCTGCGCGGCTTTACTAAATCTGGGCATATTTCAATGGCAAACGATCTGTTTTCCTGTCCTAAATTGCCATTCCTGCCCTACATCCATATTTGCCTGTCCAATAGGAACCATCGGGCAATTCGTAGGTCTCGGTCTGATCCCTTTGAGCGTTGTAGGAATTGTTGCTATCGCCGGCTTAACTATCGGGCGTCTCTTTTGTGGGTGGGTTTGTCCTTTCGGACTTGTGCAGGATCTTCTTTACAAGATACCATACATAAAGTTTGATATTCCTCGCTGGACTCGTTTCATAAAGTACGGGGTCTTTGCGAGTCTTGTTGTAGCTGTTCCCTTTTTTCTTACGCCTGCCTTTCCAGCCTACTTTTGCAGATTATGCCCGGTTGCGACCATTGAATCCGCAATCCCGTGGGCTATTATCAATGGAACGACGGACATAATTTCCTTGGGCATTAGACTGGGGATTTTGTTTGCTATTGCTGTCGCAGCGATGGGGCACCGCCGATTCTTCTGTAAAGTCATCTGTCCACTTGGAGCGATGCTCTCATTGTTGAATCGGTTTGCGCTCGTGTTTCCTGAACGGAAAAAAGGTTGTGTCGATTGCGGCGCATGTAACAAAGTGTGCCCGATGGAGACGAAAACAGGGGAATCCAATTTCGGGGTGTATGACAAAGCGCCGGAGGAATGTATATCGTGCCTGGAATGCCGAGACAAGTGCCCTACCGGTTCCATACGATTGTGGGGATGATCCTGTCGAGATTCTTTAATGGAGGTTACAGATTATGTGCGAATCAAACGTTTACATATTACGAGAAGGTCAAGAAGAATTGATCATGGAAAGTGTCGGTTCCCTGATCCGCGGAAATGGTAACATCACCTTGAAAAGCATTTTTGGTGAGAAAGTGTCTGTTGACGCGGAACTGATCGAGATAGACCTGATTGGTCATAAAATAACGCTGAAGGCGATCTGAAGGATCGGATCTTCAATTTGTGATCATATCAGGAGCCGTTTCTCGGAAGTTTTGCTCTTGACACCCTATATGACGCTTTTGTAAAACGATACACGGAAGTCTAGGGTTTCTAGCCGCAATTTCCGACCAATGCGAGGCGTGATAGAAATGTCATCCATGGAGGCGGTAATTGTACTCAACGCCGGGTACGAGTTTATGGGCCTGGTTTCGTGGCGACGAGCCATGACGTTGCTATTCAGTGGAAAAGTAGAAGTCCTCAAAGAATCAGACAAGGTCGTAAGAACCGTTTCAAAAACCTTTCGTATCCCCGCTGTAATAAAGCTCGTCAAATTTATTCGACAAATATATCGTCGAGAAGTCCCTTTTTCACGAAAAAATGTTCTGATCCGAGACATTTTTACATGCCAGTATTGTGGAGATAATTTTCTTTCGAACGAACTGACTGTGGATCACGTGATTCCCAAGGTTCAGGGGGGAGAAAACCGTTGGAACAACGTTGTCGCATGTTGTCGTGTATGCAACGTCAAGAAGGGCGGAAGGACCCCTCGGCAGGCCGGCATGGCATTGGTTAGGCAACCATTCAAGCCCACGATAATGGAATTCCTAAACTTATACCTGTCCAGAAAATTCGGAATTAACCTCACCGAAATGCTGTCTGCGTAACAATGCGTTTGGCTTTTGATCGAAGGCAATCTGGTAATCGAGAGATACTTGAATAGAACGCAAAAAAGGCAAGATTCCGGTCCTCGGGCAGAATGAGAGCCGGCGATTTTTTTTGTTGACACGCTTTTCTCATGTGATAAGAGAGGAGCGCTTCTTTTTCATTATATTTCCATCCCAGTGGAACACACGCGAACGGCCATTTAGATGCCGTTTTCGTGTTTTTGGGGCTTTCTCCTCGCCGGGGCTTGGCACGCAACCGGTTTTGGGAAGAAGTCCGCAAATGGTCTGATCTCTCTAGGTCGGCGGTTCTGAAAGCGTTAGGCGCCCTTCGAACTCGCAGTTGTCTTACACACCATTTCAAATTGATTGTCAATACTTTTTTGGTTAAAATTTAAAAGATTAAGTCATTTTATTAGATATAGGGTTATCAATAAATAATATTAAACTTTACATATAATTTTCAGGAAACAACGATAATAAAGATAACTATTTGTCATAACTAAATAAGTTGTATATAAGTCAGGACATGACCTTGAAATCTAGAGAATACAATTACTTCCCAGAGCTTTCGAAAGCGACGCGCGGTCTAGCTTCGATTCAAAGGGAACTTGCGCTTGTTGTGATTGTCCTGGTGTGTTTCCTGTTGATAATTAACAGTTCCTGGAAAGCCTCACCGGATAGCGCATTGTACCTGGAACTGGGAGAGTCTCTTGCTCACGGATCGGGATACAAGTTCAACGGTGAGCAGCACACATACGTGCCACCAGGCTATCCGTTTTTCATCGCTATGACGGTCAAATTGTTCGGATCCAGTTTCTTTGCCTACCGTGTCATGATGTCCTTATTGGGCATCTTGACCGCGTTTTTGGGCTATATTCTCATTTATAGATTGGTTGGAAGAGACCTTGCATTTTTGATAGGCGGCTTATTTGCGATCAATAATACGCTATTGTTGAACTCCACCTTTACTACTTCAGACACACTTTTCACTTTGCTGGGGTTGGTTGGTCTCATTCTTGTAAGCTCAAACAGCGGATCCACCCGACCGATTCAATATCTGGCAGCCGCTGTATTAACTGGAGCGCCCGCGCTGGTTAGAATCAATGGTTGGGGTTTACCAATTTCGACTGGATTATTCTTGTTTTCTTCGTGGAAAAAGCAGGCTCTAACCAAGAGAATTACGTTAGCGCTGTTTTTTGTCCTGGTGGCGTTTGCAGTCCCTTGCGTGTGGGAAATCCACAAGATGGGCTATCCAGATTCGTATAATGAAGGGCAGTATATACAGGCCGTCACGGGCCGGACGCTAGGCACGCAGGTCTCAATAATTGTACGCGCAGCATGGGATTATATCCCGGAGACAGCGACGGCTTTAGCGGGTGTCTCGATAAAGACGGGTTTGATCGAGATCTTTATAGTGTGTTTGGTCCTTATCGGCTTTTGCGTCTCGTGGAAACGAGGAGAGCGGCTCTTTACCTATTTGACGGTGGTGCAATTCGGGGGGCTGATGTTGAGTCCTGCTGGGAATCGATATATTCTTCTGTTGATTCCAGGTTTATTACTGTTTCTATTTCAAGGGGTTGTAATTACCCTTAATTGGCTTCAAAATGGTATACTGGACAAGTGGCGAGAAAAACTTAGCTCCACGCGCGTTGTGCTCGGTGTTTTTCTAATATTATTTGCCACCAATCTCGGACAGGATGTAGTGACAATTTCTGAGGCCCGGTTCGCTATAGAACCAGAGGGAGCGGAATCCGTTCGGGACAAACCGTTTTTTGTTGCGGCGCGTTGGCTGAAAGAATATGCGGCTGGTCAACCTGTATTGACTATGAATCCTAGAATAATTCGATACCTCACCGGTTTACCGACGGTTGAACTACTGCGCTCCGGCGCTCCTGAAGAAGCGGCATGGCCGGAGACACGGGATCAAATAACCAGATTAATCGATCAAAGAAAACCCGGTTTTCTATTCCTTGATAACAAGGATCCGCGGCTGAAGAAATTGATATTGGAAGCAGCCGATTCTAATCATTCGGATGTTGATCCAATTCCTGAGGCCTCATTCGGAAATCGTTATAATGTGGCCCGTCTGTGTCCGAGGCGTTAGAATGATAACGATCCTCTATTACAGGTGTCTCGGGCTGTACGGGAAAGCGCAACTATCAAATTGTATTTTCTTGACAAACCAATACGCTGATAGTACAAATCATTGTTTATAGTTACGGAGAGGTGTCACATGAAAACATGGACCCCAAAAAAAGGGGAAGTCGAACGTAAATGGGTTGTCATTGACGCCAAGGATAGAGTCCTCGGGCGAGTAGCCGTGGAATGCGCCAGAATACTGCGTGGAAAGACTAAGCCCCAGTTTGCAACCCACATGGATAGCGGAGATTTCGTCATAATTATTAATGCTGATAAGGTTAAGCTTACTGGTAGAAAACTTCAGCAGAAGGTATATTACACACATAGCAACTATCCAGGTGGGCTTAAGTCGACCAAAGCGGACAAAATGCTCAAGGAAAAACCCGAAAAAATGTTCCGTCTCGCAGTTCGTGGTATGCTGCCTAAAAACACTCTTGGCCGCGCTCAACTTGGGAAACTCAAGATTTACGCTTCGGACTCGCATCCTCATCAGGCCCAACAACCAACAACCTACAACTTTTGATATGGAGTCGTAGATGTCTCAAGAATCCTTTTATGCTACCGGAAAAAGAAAAAACGCTATCGCGAGGGTTTTGCTAAGGCCCGGTTCCGGTAAGCTGGTCATTAACGACCGACCTATAGATAGTTATTTCGGGAGACCGACCTCAAGAATGGTCATTATGCAGCCATTTGAATTGACACAGACTGCAGGCCGTTTCGATGTTACTGTTTCAGTCCAGGGAGGCGGTTTATCGGGTCAGGCCGGCGCAATTAAACATGGAATCAGTAAAGCTCTTTTGGAGATAGATTCGAATTTCAGATCTATGCTGAAAAGCGCTGGTTTTATTACTCGAGATTCAAGGGTGAAAGAGCGCAAGAAATACGGTAAGCGTGGAGCCAGAGCAAGCTTCCAGTTTTCTAAACGTTAATCTGTTAATACTTATACGTTTTTTGGAAAGAAGTTACAGAGAGACAGGCAGTGGCCTGTCTCTTTTCTTCAATTCAATATAGGATACTAGTCGGGCTTTCTGAATTCCTTCATGATTTCCAAAAGGCGTGAGACAAAACCTCTAGGGTATGGACCGTTAGGATTTCCAGACACCAAACACACTCTATTTGTATGAGTCTATTATTTGTTGAAATTTGCCCACGTCAGGCGGCCTCTTAGCAGCAGGCCCCTTCATGATGAAGGGGTAATGGTCTTCGTATACCGGTCTTTGGTTCTGATAGATTATTCCGATCGGAATACGTTCTCCCCATTCCGACGCTTTTTTTAGAGCGGATTCTCGATTGGTGGCGTCGTAATCATCCGGTAGAGTGTAGCAGCGTTGATTATACCATCCGAATGTATTGACCTTATTAAATGACACACACGGTTGCAGGACATCCACGAGCGAAAACCCCTTATGGTTGATCGCTGTCTGAATCAGGCCTGACAGATGGTCGATCTTTCCGGAAAACCCCCGAGCCACGAAACTCGCATTCATGGCTACAGCCACCTCAACCGGGTTGAATGGCTGTGAAAACACTCCTTCCGGCTGATTTTTTGTAACAAAACCCGTCTCAGAGGTAGGACTGGCCTGACCTTTGGTCAATCCGTAAACCTGGTTGTCATGAACGATTAAGGTTATGTCAATATTCCTTCTGATTGTGGCCAGGAAATGATTGCCACCTTCACCATAATTACAGCCATCACCACTTTCCACTATTACCTTAAGTTCGGAGTTACATAACTTCGCTCCTGTAGCGACCGGTAAAGAACGACCATGTAGGCCATTGAACACATTCGTATTCAAATAATGAGGGGCCTTCGCAGCCTGTCCGATTCCTGAGACGAACAATACCTGATAAGGCTCCAATTCCAGAGAGACAAGAGCTTGTTTCATGGCCTTCAGAATCGAATGGTTCCCACAACCGGGACACCATGCGGTCTCGTAATCACCGTAATCAGCTAGACTTACCATTTTATTCTTGACCCGTAGAATTAGATTCGTGCCAGAATATATTCCGGCGTGATAGGAAGCCCGTCATAACGAAGTATGGTTCGTTTTATATGAAACCCTGTTTCCCGTCTGATGAGTCGCGCAAACTGGCCTGTGGCATTACTCTCAACAGCGACTGTCTCCTGAGCGGACATGAGCTTTCCCAAGAAACCCCCGGCGGCCAGAGGCCAGACCTGGGGGAAGTGTAATGTCGCTACAAGCCGCCCCTTGCCTCTAAGTCGTTCCGCAGCTTCAATTGTCGAGCCCCGGGTAGATCCCCAACACACAAAAAGTAAATCAGGTTCCCTGTCACCAGTAAATTCCGGGTTAACCAGATAGTGTTTTATGCCGTCAAGTTTTCTGAGCCGCTTTTCGACCATTGAAACGCGTACGGAAAGATCCTCCGATAGGTGTCCGTCCTGCGTGTGTTCATCGCTGTCAGCCACGACTAGTTCCTGCGAGCTGAAAGCCTTGACACACCAACTGGACATTCCTGGAAAGATTCTTGGTGAAATACCGGAGTCAGTCAGGAGATATGTCAGGTGTGGATCAGCAGCTACGGAAGAAATCGCGCAGGGGTCTATGGGCTTAAGTTCATCTAAATCAAAAGGCTTCACGGAACGGTAAGAATCGGCGAGGAACTGATCGGTCAATATAAAAACAGGAGTGTTATATTTCTGAGCAACCTCGAAGGCCATTCTTGTCAGATGAAAAGCTTGTTCAACGTCTCCCGGAGCAAAAATCGCTCGAGGAAACTCCCCATGACCAGAGTGTAAAACAAATTCAAGGTCTCCCTGCTCGGTTCGGGTCGGGAGACCCGTTGATGGTCCCGGTCTTTGAGCGACAACAATTACGATGGGAGTCTCAGTCATGCCTGCGAGACTCACGGTCTCGGTCATTAGGGCAAAACCTCCGCCCGAAGTCGCTACCATGCAGGGCGCCCCAGCAAATGAGGCCCCCACGGCCATATTGATTGCGGATATTTCGTCTTCCGCCTGTTCGAGCACGAATTCCATGTCCTTCGCATGTTCCGCAAGCGTTGTCGCGATAGATCTGTTCGAGCACGAATTCCATGTCCTTCGCATGTTCCGCAAGCGTTGTCGCGATAGATGTCGCCGGTGACATCGGATAAAATGCGAAAAATCTTATTCCAGCCACTATTGCGCCAAGAGCTATAGACTCATTTCCATTAAGTGTCAGTCTTTCTTCTGAAAGAATGGGGGATGGCAGTTTTGGAAAGTTGGTGTTCTGTTGAGTTATCCATCCATAGCCGGATGAAAATGAGGAAACGTTATGTTCGGTTGCGTCCGATCCATGCTTGTCAAAGAAATACCTAAGAGTTTCTAATAGCTTCCCTTCATCCAACCCGAGTAGACCTGAAACTACTCCCAATGCAACACTATTACTAAACTTATCACCAGCCAGTTTTGCGAAAGGCGCCTTGATAATCTGAGCGTGTTCCGTCCCGGAAATTCCTTCGTCGACGACAACAACTCCGTGTAGGGACAGCTCATTCAAATGCAGATTAATAGATTTTTCGTCTAAAGCGACAAGCAGATCAACGGGCTCTTTTGGAGCGATGATCTCGCCGGCTGATACTCTAATAGTGTAGAAATTGTGGCCTCCCCTTATTCGTGATTGATAGCTCTGAGTGACCACGATATAATAACCAGTTCGTACTAGGCCTTTTATCAGGATCTGTGATAGTGTAACTAGCCCTTGCCCAGCTTCCCCAGCAATCAGAATGTTTATGGAGTCGTGTTTCATAAGAAGTCCCACATTAGAGATTCCCGAGATATGAGGCGTCGCGATTAGCGCCCGGAACAATCCAACAATTAACCAAAAAGGTAACGATTGACTAGAGTTGA
>JAPLJJ010000026.1 GCA_026388665.1 Deltaproteobacteria bacterium | reverse complement strand
GAGAGTATGCTGGGGTATGCAACCGTAGAGTGAGTTTAAAACAAGGGGTTTTTCTTAGAATAGTTTCATGCTGTAAATCAAGGACTTATGGATTGAAATGCGCTGACGGGGACTACAGGGGGAGCATAAAAGATAGGGACTAGAAACAAAAATCCTCCCAGCTTAAATCACCGGGAGGATCGGATTTTTTGTTAGCGAATTGGGTTCATCATAGCCGAGCTTGTGGGCTTAGGAGCATAACTGTATGAACTCTTCTTTATGCTTTTTCTTGGCGGAGCACATACTGGCGGTGGGCATTCCATACGCACGGCGATGACTCTGCAACTTCTAGGAGCGAATGAATCCTGAGAGCATTTGACAACGGCCATTTCAGAAGCGTGGCCAGGGGTCGGTCCTATGCCTTGGTACAGCGCGCCGCGCAAATTCTGAGACGTAGCAACAAACAACGCATCGGAGTTTCCGGGCAAAACCGCAGTCATGGCCAGAATGAATACCACTAATAAGAATATAGACTTCCTCGACATCGCATACCTCCGAATTACAATGTAGTTATTAATCCATTTAATTTAGAAGAGACAAACACGTATGACCAAAGTTCCATTTTTCTGAGAATCTTACCTCGAACTATTTCACCGTATCAGATTACGTCCAAAATGACAAGTCAAAAAAGATACCGTAATGTCAACTACATAAGCCGTTTCAAGCTAACAAGGCCGGACGCTCACACTTGGTCTATAGTCCAACGAACGTCTTGAAAATACTACAATCAGAAATCTGAATCCATGTCAACTATTTGGCGGCTTGAAACTCGGCTGCCCAGTAGCCTCGAGCACGCTGCTCCAGAGTTTGCCCTTGAGATCAACCTGTTTACGGCCGGTAGTCACCAAACCCAACGGCACACAGACAAACTCCCCATTCCAGGTTCCAACCATTATGTTAGTTTTGCCCGCCACTCCCACGTGAACTGCGTTTTGCGCACGGACTGACCTGATCGTGTAGCTTGGGTCAATGTACTTTAGATTTATTTCTATCCCTTTTTCTTTGAAATACTGGTTAATCCGATCCCTAAGATACAAACCTATGTCACCCAGTGCTTTATTACCCGATTTGTCAAAACCGTCAACGCTACAATATTGCTGTCCCGCTCCTTCAGCTACCACAATGACGGCGTGCTTCTTTTCCAGGATCCGTTTTTCCAAGACAGCGAGGAATCCGTAAGGCCCCTCAAGATCAAAATCCGATTCAGGGATGAGAACAAAGTTGGCGTATCGCCTGTCAAGAGCTGCGTTCGCCGCAATAAACCCGGATTGACGCCCCATTAGTTTAACCAGACCGATACCGTTGGGAGCCCCGTTGGCTTCCACGTGAGCGCAACCAATTATGTCGGATGCGCAACTTACCGCCGTACTGAAACCAAAAGATCGTGAAAGAAACAGGATATCATTATCAATGGTTTTGGGTATTCCTATTATAGCAATTTTCGAACCTCGGTCAGCGACTTCCTCGGAAATTTTCGCGGCAGCGCGGAATGTGCCGTCTCCACCAACCATGAACAGTATGCCGATGTTCATGCGTTCAAGAGCATCGGCAATTTCGCCTACATCTTGATGTCCTCGAGATGAAGACAGTATAGTTCCGCCTAATTCATTAATTTCGGAAACCATGTCAGGGGTAAGTTCCAGGACTGTATGGCCGTACTTAGGAATGAAACCCTGGAGCCCATACCTAATACCCAGAATGTTCCTGACCCCGTATGTATGATACAGTGTGAGAACGATTGAACGAATGACATTGTTCAGTCCCGGACAAAGCCCTCCACAAGTAACTATAGCGCATTTCAGTTTGCTGAGATCAAAATAGATTTTCCGTCTAGGGCCGGCTTTGAGAAAGGAAATAGGGGATTTACCCTGTTTCACGCGTTCTTCAACCGCCTCGGCCGAAACGTCATATAAGACTCGCTCAGTGTCTTCCACCCAATCAATATGATTCAAATGGGTATCGATTTTACATTCGCCCAGCGATTCGACAGTTGTGTCCATATTTGATGTCCCAGACAGGAATAATGATAAAAAGCGGCCCGTCGTGATTAGACATTAAACCGGAAGAGCATAATATCTCCGTCTCTTACAACATAATCTCTTCCCTCAAGACGAACCTTGCCGGCCTTATGTGCAGCAGACATCGAACCAGCGGCCTTGAAGTCATCGTAGGCGACTACCTCCGCGCGAATAAAGCCGCGTTCCATATCGGAATGTACAGTTCCAGCCGCTTTTACGGCGGTCTTTCCTTTGACAAGGCTCCAAGCCCGAACTTCCGGTTCGCCTGCCGTGAAAAAGACAATTAAATTTAGCAGTTCAAAAGATCGTTTAATGATTCTTTCTTTGGCTCCCTCTTCTAGTGACATTTCCTCCAGGAATTCCGAGGCCTCCTCTGGAGAGAGCCCGGCCAGTTCCGCCTCCGTATCAGCATACAACCAATCAAGTTTGACATTTGGTTGATCCTTCACATACTCGGCGAGCTCAGCCATTACAGTCTTCGCGTCGTCAGAAGTTTTGTTTTCCCCGGTGTTCAACAAAATTAGTTGAGGTTTAGCCGAAAGAAAAGCAAAGCCGCGAAGCTTGTCATTCTGATCAACTTCTTTCATCAACCTTAAGGGCTTGGCTTCATTGAGTAGATCTTTTGCCTTTGTTAGCAACTCAAGCTCCTCAGAGAACTCCTTTCTCCCGCGACTTACATCCTTGGCAACTTTTTCGAGTCTTTTTTCTACGATCGAAAGATCCGAAAGGATCATCTCTTCTTCAATATTTTTATAGTCGCCAAGAGGAGATGGCTTTCCGGAAGAGCTGGAGTCGAAAAAACGAACACATGTGACAAGAGCGTCGAGTGGGCGGATAACGGATAGGAACTTATCCCCGAGCGAACGGCCCTGCTTACCTTCACCGGTGAGGCCTGCCATGTCCAAATATTCAACGTGTACCGGCGTGACTTTTTTAGGTTTGTGATACTGTGTGAGGAAATCTAAACGGGGGTCAGATACTTTTACAACGCCTAGTCCTGGGTCTGATCTGTTTCGTTGATCACCGGGATTCAGTCCCCCTGTAAGAGCCCTGAACAGGACGCTCTTCCCCGATCCTGGTAAACCGATAATTCCAAGCTTCAAGTGAAGGTTACCTTCCCGACGGCAAATTCAAGCAGATCATTGTGGGGCCTGTGTGAAACGAATGTAAAGGCGAACGTTGCTATTATCAACTCTAGTCGGAGCGGGCGATTCCGATTCGAGCGATCTCGCTCCAACTTCTACGGCTCCGTGGTTAACTAGAGCTGACGCGAGATCACCGTATTTGCTGCAAGGAATAATCACCCCAACTAACGCTTCACCGTGTGCCCATCTTATTTTTTCATCTATTAATTGGCCTTGAATGTCAGGCAGGATGTCTTTGAGGTTTTTTAGAGCGATGTCGAATCGAGGGCTTTCTACGGTAAGGTTGTCACCGCCTATCTCGTCCGCGACCGTAGGGAAGCGCCACGAGACTGTCGCAGAACTTGGGCGTCCCGCTCCGTCGTAAGGCACTAACGCGCGCGAATACGGCGCCGGCTGCGACGCGAATGGCGCTGATGCGACCATATGAGGCTGTACTGTACGAGAAGCCACCTCAATCGGTGGTGTTGACGCCTCGCGTTTAGCCGTCATATCCGATTTCCCCGTTTGGATTATTTCAGATGGCGCGTAATATACGAAGAATGCAATGACCGTGACAAAAGCGAGTGACACGGTGCCAACCGGAACAGGAACTGTTGGGAGCGAATTCAGCAGATTTTTTATTTGGGATATAATAGATCGGAAAGGAGAGGAGGTTTTGTCGATTCTGGCGTTTAATTGTTGTAGGAAGTCATTTGGGGGAGCAACTTGTTCCAGATTGGCCATCGCCTGTATCGTGACTCCGTACCACTTGAAATCTTCCCTACACGCCTCGCAGGACTTTAAGTGCTCCTTAACCATCTTTTCTGTCTGCGCGTCAGAATCTCCCTCATAAAACGCCCCAAATTGGTCAGCAATCCGCTCGCAATCCATCATAATAGGACCTTCTTAAGTTTTTCTTTTACTACCATCCGCGCTCTATGCAGACGGGACTTAGTCGTTCCTTCCGGCAGATTCAACATTTGGGCTATTTCATCATAGGAAAAGCCCTCAATGTCTCGCAGGATGACGATGTCTCTATGATCCGGATCAAGCTCGTTAATGGCTTCCAGAACCGCGTGCCGGATTTGACTCCCGGATAACAGGTCCTCGGGATTGGTGCTATGGTCAGGGAAAGCTCTATAGGATTGATCACCTTCGTCGTCGTTCTCGGACGATCCTCGATTCGTAAAGAAGCCACGTCGTTTCAAGTACTTAAATCTGTTTTTCCCTCGATTGGTCGCAATCTGGAAAAGCCAGGTCGAAAATTTTGAATCTCCCCTGAAATTCTTAAGGTTTTGATAGGCCGCTGTAAATACTTCCTGCGCAAGATCATTCGCCTCTTCAGTATCTCCAACGAAACGATACGCGACACTAAAAACCTTCTTCTGGTACTTCGTGACTAGTTGACTGAATGCCTCCCTGTCGCCATTGGCAAACCGTTCTATCAGTTTCTCATCTTCGTCGTTAGCCTGACTCGAAGATCCGGTTAACGCTAAGCTTGTAACTGTCAGACAAATTAAATTTAGAATTGTTTCAAGATCTAATGGCACGGGAAGATTTTTTATCTCCGATCAATATATCCGTGAAAATTATGGTAATTTGCGGTTTAAGTCAAGAATTAAGGTCAAAAAACAGGTCCTGAGCCGCCCAAACGGTTATTATCTGTTAGCTCACGGTTCAGCTTTTCTGAAAAATCAGGAATAAGCTGTTTGTCGCTTGAATATATTGGCTTAATCGAGTAAAAAGTTTGGTTCTAAGTATGATTCTTGCCGATTGAGGATTCGTCCAAAATCGCCTATCTATAGAAATAGCATTTTGGAGGATGGAATGAAACTCTCCAGACGGGTAACGGAAACCCAACCTTACCTGTTTCATCTGATTGACGAAAAACGAAAGGCCGCTCAGGAGCGGGGAATAGACGTTCTCTCTCTCGCTATCGGTGACCCGGACATGCCGACTCCCGATTTTGTCATTGATCTGATGAACGAAGAAATGCGAGACCCTCGAAATCATCAGTATCCGAGCTACAAAGGTGAGCCTGATTTTTGTGAAATGGTATCAAATTGGTTTGAGAAACGTTTTACGGTTAAGTTGGATGCCCAACACGAGATCATGGCCACGATCGGGGCTAAGGACGCCGTGTCTCATCTTCCGTTTGTGTTCATCGATCCGGGTGACACTGCATTGGTCACTGATCCTGGATACCCGGTTTATGAAGCGGCTATAGGCTTTGCAGGCGGGAAACCTGTTCGAGTCCCACTGCTCGAGGAAAGAGGTTTCCTGCCGGATCTAACTGCAATTCCCGGTGATGTGGCTTCAGCGGCAAGGTTTATTATTGTGAATTATCCAAATAACCCTACAGCCGCGGTTGCTGATGAGTCCTTTTTCGAGGACTTGGTATCGTTCGCAAAAAAGCATGATCTTGTCATACTTGCGGACAACGCTTATTCTGAAGTGTACTTTGAACCTGAAGACAAACCAATAAGCATAATGCAGATCCCGGGCGCAAAAGACCTGTCCATAGAGATACATTCTTTTTCGAAAACGTTTAACATGACAGGATGGCGTATGGGATTTGTTGTGGGATCGAAGGCTCTGATCGACGCATTTTTGACGTTGAAGTCGAATTTTGATTCAGGTGTTTTTATGGCTGTTCAACGGACAGCGGCTCGAGCCCTTGGGCACCCGGAAGCTCGGTTGTTTAATGAACACAGGACGCAGTTGTTCAAGAAGAGGCGTGACACTATCGCAGGCGCCCTCGAAGAACTGGGTTTCAGGTTCAAATTGCCCAGAGCAAGCTATTATTTCTGGGTCAGAATACCTGACATGTACTCATCTTCGGTTGTCTTCTGCGCCGATTTACTCGAAAAACAGGGTCTCGTGGTAACTCCTGGAGTTGGCTACGGGCCAAGCGGGGAAGATTTCTTCCGAATCTCAATGACTTCACCAAATGACAAAATTGAAAAGGCTATGGAACGCCTTAGAAACTTTGTAAAGGGACTCTAATGAAAGCCACTCTCGTGTTAGCCGATGGCGAGTCTTTTGTAGGAACCGCAATAGGGGCCACCGGAGAAAAAGTCGGAGAGGTTGTCTTCAATACTGCGATCACAGGATATCAGGAAATCTTGACTGATCCATCGTACCGAGGACAAATAGTCACAATGACCTATCCCCACATCGGGAACACGGGCGTCAATTTTGAGGATAACGAATCTGTCAGGCCTTTTCTGGCCGGTTTCATCGTGAAGGAACACTGCGCGAGCCCCAGTAATTGGCGTCAAAGTGAGGATCTCGAAGACTTCCTGAAGAGGTTCAACATCATTGGTATCCAGGGTATTGATACAAGAAGGCTTACCCGAAACCTGCGAGAAACAGGAGCCAAAAAAGGCATCATTTCCACCGAAGATCATGATTCTGGTAGTCTCCTAGGAAAAGTCCGCGATTATCCAGATATTGAAGGGCTGGACCTCGTAAGAGAAGTTACTTGCGAAAAACCCTATGATTGGACTGAAGGCACATGGCGCTGGAATTCGCGTCCTGTTTCATCCCCGAACAAATTCAAAGTAGCGGCTCTGGACTATGGGATCAAGCAAAATATTCTTAGATTGCTAGTGGATACGGGCGCTCATGTCAGGGTATTCCCGGCTTTCGCTACGGCGGAAGAAATTCTGGCATACAGTCCTGATGGGATTTTTCTATCAAATGGTCCGGGCGATCCTGAGAGCGTTCCATACGTAGTCGAAACTGTACAGAACCTTATCGGCAAGAAACCCATCCTCGGAATTTGTCTGGGGCATCAAATCCTGGGACTGGCCTTAGGGGGACGCACGTTTAAACTAGCTTTTGGACATCACGGCGCAAATCATCCTGTCAGACGCTTAGACACCGGACAGGTAGAAATAACATCACAAAATCACAACTTTGCTGTGGATCCAGCGACTGTGGCTTCCGAGTGTGTGGTGAGCCACATCAATCTGAATGATCAGACAAATGAAGGGATGGTTCACAAGAAATATCCATTATTCTCAATTCAGTACCATCCTGAAGCTTCTCCTGGGCCTCATGACTCCCGATATTTGTTTGAACGTTTCCGAAAAATGATTATGGATTACTGATCTTAGGGCGTAACGATAAAACGGGTCGATTCACGACGCCGGCCGTCTTACCGGCGAGTATGGTATTTGAATTGGAGCAATGCCCCCATCTCAGAATATCAGTCCGAGAGTTACGCCTCCACCCAAAGAATACTGATTGAGAGTGAGATCTGAAACTACTCCGCTTCGGTGAATATTGCCCGCGGTGAAGATTACGTCCGAACTACCCTTTAACGAGGATATTGCGCCATTAAACCAAATACTAAATGTCGTAGGGGGCTGTAAAGGCAGGAAGTATTCGCCGGTAAAAGAGGCCATGTAGCCAGGCTGATTCAGATTGTAACTTAGATCCGACATGATTGGTGTGGTTGTTCTGCTGCTTATGGCTCCTGAAGATGTGAGAAGAGGACTATATACAAAGGCGGCCCTGTAATATCCTATTTGTAGAAATTGAAATCCTATGTATGGCGCCCAGTTTTTCAGTAGAAAGTCTTGTCGCATCGTAGGGTTAGGAGTTCTTGAACCACTGCGAGGGTCCTCATACACCATTATCGTATATTGCCAAAGGCTTCCCGCCAAGACGGAGTATCCACCGCCTATTCCAACCGAAACCCCGCATTGAATGGTCCAACTCTCGAAATCTATTCCGGTCATTGTTGTTTCGAACTGCGCTCCAAGGTTATCTAATGAAATCGGTAAAATTCCTTTTTCAATAAAGGAGTGAGGCAGAAAACCGCTCGCAGAGCCAAACACCGTTAGAGTAGGAGAAAGTATGGCGTTCATGCCGACAGTCCCCATCCAGAAATTGTAATCTCTAAGAACTACATCCTGAGTTCCTAATATGAGATGAGCGTTCGGATTAGCCTGGTCAGGGTCGAATTCCACATTGATCGGGACACCCATGTTTACGGCATTAATCTGGTAACCTATCTGAACGTATGGATTTACAACAACGCTCCCCAATGAGAATCCGGCTGGGGCGAAACTTGACGGGAGCAGCGAAGCGAAAGCTGCCGGCGCAGGTCCTGGAATTCCTGTTGGAAGAAGGTTTGTGGGAGACGAAGACTGGTCAGCGTAAACAAAGTTCCCGATGCTCATTGCCAAGAATAGAAAAATCACCACACGTGACTTCATAGGACCTCCCCAACCTCATAATCAGGAAGCGTAAGAAATTTTAAAAACACATTACAATATGATCCGAGTATTGAGGAAATGTATATGTCGGTCAGCCCCAACGCAACCAAAATGTTTGTAGCTAGTAAAAATGGTTATATGAATACGACAAGCTGGCCGGATCAGTAATGTAAGATTACTTTTGATTCGAAGTCTTAAAATGCCTTCAGGATCGGGGTCTCCTGAACGAAGATTCGACGGCCCTGCGTCGCTCGTAGTGAGGGGGATCCTCGTCCTGAAATATGGGTAGACTAAAGTCTTAGAATGTTTTGGTAGCCCAGCGGTAAATCTTTTCGGCAGCCTTGAAATGATGAGGTGTGTTCAAAACAACTACGAGATGTTCCTTGTTATTATCCTTAAATAGCGCCACTATACATTTACCGGCCATGTTAGTGAAACCGGTCTTGGCGCCTGCCACCGGCAAATCGGTCCTCAGCAGCTTATCGTTCGAAACAAGGCTGTATTCACGGGGTTTAGGGTTTAGAGATTTCATCATGTATGTTTTTGTGCTGCTTATTTGCGCAATAAGCGGGTACTTAAAAGCGTGCCCGGCGAGCGCCGCAACATCCTCGGCGGTAGCGATATTCGGCTTTTTCCCCTGTAATTCTCTACCATCTTTTTTGCCCAGGATGAACTTATAGTCGAGTCCGCTAGGTGTATAAATTTTCACATGACTCAACCCCAGTTGTTGAGCCTTTGAATTCATGGCTTCAATAAAGGCTGTTCTACCACCTTTAGGATAGGCCCTTGCAAGCGCTTCCGCACAATCATTGCCTGATTCTATGAGCATCCCATGCAGGAGGTCCTTTACTGTGAACAGATCACCTGGGCGAATCCCGACCGTATGTTTCTCAACTTCTCTTATATTGGAAGGGGTTTCTACGACAGCGTTGAGGTCCATATGATCAATCACGATCATGGCTGTAAGAAGTTTGGTGATACTGGCGATCGGCAATGGAGCGGACTCATTCTCCGCCAACATAACCTTATTGGAAGACTTATCCACACAAAACATGGCTTTTGCCTTTACGCGAGGCTGGGCTTGAGTATTGCCTACAACGGGTGTGGGAGTGAGAGGGGTAAAAGCAGGAGCGTTCTTTATCAACAATGGCCTATGTCGTGGGGCAGCTCTATTAGGATTCGGAGCATTAGCATGAACAACCGTCGGCGAAACTTGAGGCGCTCCCTGTCCTTTGGTTACCCGAGACACCAGGTTGTCGACGTAATTTGAATTAGCCTGAGGTTCAAACCCAAACGCGGTCAAAGGAATGATGAATATGGCAAGGAAAATCAGAAGAATGCAATTGGGGGCCAAAATAGCCGTCTCCGTTAACTCTAAATTGTGATGACTAATAGAAAAATATTATGATTCAAGTTAAATAAGAAAGTAACCTCTCAAACGCGTTTTAATTTATCCTGTAACTGATAATATTCAGATGGGTCTAAACTGTCAAGATAAACCTTAAATTTCAAGCATTCACAATAGAGTTCATACAACCATATTTTCTAAAAAGACCCATTCATTCGCACGGAACATGGGCCCTGAAAACACTCGGGTACGGGCGAAAAATCCTTCTCTATCAATGCGTATGCGCTGTGGTTATGAATTGATTCGAAGGTTTCGGCCTCAATCCTGTACCAGGGAAAATTTTTCTTCTGACGCAACTGTGTCACCGCAGCCCGCACAACGTCTTCTACAAACATAGGATTTTCATAGGCCTTTTCAGTGACATATTTTTCATCCGGTCTCTTCAGCAAGGAATAGATTTCCGAACTCACGGATGACTCAACTATCTCAATAATTTCCTCTATCCAAAAAAATTTGTTGAACCTCAATTGAACTCGCACAATGCCTCGCTGGTTATGCGCCCCGTAATCCGAGATTTCTTTGGAACACGGGCAGACTGTTGTTACGGGAACTTCAAGACCCACAATGAGGTCAAAACGTTCAGCGAGTGAGCCGCGCATAAAACATGTATAGGACATAATGCCGGGAGTGGCGGTTACCGGCGCCACCTTCTCCATAAAATAAGGGAATTCTACGTTCATATGAGCGCTTTTGGCATGGAGTTTATCTTTGATCTTTTCCAATACCTCTTGAAATTTCTGCATGGATATTTCGCCACGGTATTCATTGAGAACCTCTATGAAACGGCTCATGTGGGTTCCCTTGAATTCCTGTGGTAGGTTCACAAAAAGGTCAAACAGACCGACAGTGTGTTGCAGTCCCTTTTTACGGTCTTTTACTGATATTGGATACCTGATACCTCGAACGCCGACCTTGTCGATCGGGATATTACGCTCATCAGGCATATTTTGAACATCTGGAATCACGCAAATATCCACCAGAACTACCTCTTGACGGTAAAAATTGAGGAATGACTTAAATCCGGTGTTATCATCTAATGTAGCGAGCAACCGATGTGTCCGACTCCCAGATACCCACACTGTAAAGCAAAGGCCCTCGGTCTTTCATGCCTAGCTCTACCTCACGAAAGATGAACGCCGCAATATTTTCGGCTGATGGTTCTATTTCATCGAAAGGTTTTATCTCATTAAGAAAATGGTGATCAAGCCGCTCCAGAATTTCATCGGTTATTGTCTTGAGATGCGCAAAGTCTATGACCATCCCGTCAACTTCCGGCGCGGACGCTCTGGCCGTCACATGAACTCTATAATTATGTCCGTGAAGATGTTCGCATTTTCCTTTATACTGACGTAGACGATGTGCTGCCGAAAAACTGGAAATTATCTCAACTTCATACATTTCCTCAGCTCCGAAAGTAAAAAAATGTTAATAAACAGGATTAAAAAATCATCCAAACTTGTCGAATGTTTCATCAAAAATGGATAAATTCATTGACAACCAATCAAGGTTAAGTCTATATCGGTTCCACCCCTCCGGAGAGACCGAAAAAATGCCACGGTCCTTTTCGGGAAACCGTAATATGGAGGCGCCTGCATGAGGGCTTTCCGTGGATTCTTGTTCAACATAACATATTTTACATTATGTTGCTTGTTTGTGGTCAATATTTCCTATGCGGAAAACAGGGCCGATCGTTTTTCAGCGTCCAATTCATCTAACAAGCGTGTGGAAAACGTCAAGAACGAAGATTTAAGAGACCAGTCCCAAAGAGGCCGAATAGGTTTCAC
Organism: Deltaproteobacteria bacterium; assembly: GCA_026388665.1. GTDB lineage: Bacteria > Desulfobacterota > Desulfomonilia > Desulfomonilales > Desulfomonilaceae > CAJBEZ01. The sequence continues at coordinate 2,419 of JAPLJJ010000026.1, read as the reverse complement.
GCCCGTTCCATTCAAGCCTGAACCAGCGCCGGGGAGAAATGAACCTACTCACAATTACGCGGAACAGCAGGTTCCCAAAGGTGTTGGTTATCCCGATATCCGTGAATTGATAAGAAAAGTCAACCGGTCGGTAGTTTCTATTCGTATGCTCGACTCCGGGGGTTCATGGTCCCTGAGCAATCTCGGATTTTCAGGGGATTCCAACAGTAGGGCTACAGGTTACGGGTCCGGATTTATCATTTCGAGCAATGGCCACATATTGACCAATGAACACGTATTAAGACATGGGACCCAAGTTGAAGTGGAACTCCTTGACGGAAGCAAACGCCTGGCCAAACTTCTATTTAAGGATGCCAAGAACGATATAGCTTTGATCAAGATAGACGCGACTAACCTGGAACCCGTCAAGATGGGTAATTCGGATAATGTGGACCTGGGTGAATGGGTTGTAGGTATAGGAAATCCTTATGGTATAGGCCAATCGATAATGATCGGAATAGTTAGCGCGCAAAAAAGAGTTATTCCGGGTTCGGGTTATCCTCCCTTGATTCAGATTGACGCTGCCATGAATCTTGGCAATTCAGGTGGACCGTTATTCAATCTCAACGGTGATGTCATAGGTATAAATACAATTTTGTTGTGGAAGAGCCAAGGTATAGGATTCGCTACCCCGATTAATATGGCCCGTGATTTCTTGGAGAGAAAGAACTACCCACCACTGAAGGCTGCCGCAGCTCCTCCCACAGGGCCTCTTGGGCCTGAATCGGATCATCCCAGGTCATTACCTGAGAAGTTTAATCCATTCGATCCATTGTGGAAGCAGGGGCAGTGATGACTCATACCGTTTCGATTAAACGTTAGTGACATAGCGCTGGGACGGAGGTGGCGTGAACGAAGATTCGACGGCCCTGGGTCGCTCCATGTGAACGGGGCCTCCGTTCTGACGCTCATGCGCGTTACTTGCTGGTCCCCCAATCCGTGTTGATTTCAGGTGAGAGTATGCCGGAAAAGAAAGAATCAAAAAAAACCAAAGAACTAAAAGAAAAATTGCTTATGGACAAGCCGCGTGTCTGGGACAGACTTTCCTCTCAGGAAAAAGAAGATGTCTTTGATTATGCTCGTGGTTACATGGATTTTCTCAACAAGGGCAGAACGGAACGTAGGGCGGTAAGCGGTTTGCTCGATATGGCCTCGCAAAAGGGTTTTGTGAATATCACAGATGCACTAGGAACATCGAACCGGATATACCATGTCTCCCGAGGCAAGCTGCTTATCCTCGCAGTCCCAGGGCAGAAGCCCATGACCGAAGGAATACGGCTTGTGACTTCACACGTTGACAGCCCGAGATTGGATATTAAACCTAACCCGTTATACGAGGAAGAGGGTCTTGCTATGCTAAAGACCCACTATTACGGCGGGGTCAAGAAATATCAGTGGGTAGCAAGGTCCCTCGCGATGATTGGGACAATGTTCACTCGCTCCGGCAAGGTTGTGGACGTTGAAATCGGACTAAATTCAGATGACCCGGTTTTGACAATTCCTGACCTGTTGCCGCACCTTTCCCGAAAACAGATGGAACAAAAGGCCAGTGAATTCATACCCGCCGAAAATCTGAATGTGATCATCGGTTCTTTGCCCTATGAGGATAAAAACGCTTCCGATCGAGTCAAACTTGCTATTCTGGATTTACTCTTCAGTAAGTATGGAATCACAGAGGAAGATTTTATCGGCGCTGAGATAGAAATGATTCCCGCTGAACCCGCCAGAGACGCTGGGCTGGATCGCAGTCTGGTAGCCGGGTACGGGCAGGACGACCGTGTTTGCGCATACACCTCGGCCACAGCTCTTTTTCAGTTGCAGAAACCACTCCATACATGTGTCGCGGTCTTTTACGATAAAGAAGAAATTGGCAGCGAAGGCAACACGAGCGCAAAATCCGCGGCGCTGGACCTGTTCCTCATGGAACTCTTAGAGAAGACCGAAATACCCTCATCTGCAAGAAACTTGCGTCATGTGTTCACAGCAGGGAAAGCCCTTTCGGGAGACGTCACAGCAGCGGTTGATCCTACCTATGGTGATGCTTATGAGAAGAGGAACAATTCAAAGATTGGTCATGGTATCGGGATAACCAAATATACCGGCGCGGGTGGAAAGTATATGGGTTCAGACGCAAACGCGGAATACGCCTCGTGGGTTCGTCGCCTGTTTAACGAGAAAAATATCATGTGGCAAGTGGCGGGTCTAGGAAAAGTAGATGAAGGTGGGGGTGGAACGGTCGCCAAATACATGGCTAACGCGGGTATGGATATCATTGACTGTGGCCCCCCGATCTTGGGGATGCACTCACCGCTCGAACTGTGTGCAAAAGATGACATCTGGATGACTCAAAAAGCGTTCAAAGTGTTTCTGGAGAGTTAGG
>JAPLJJ010000198.1 GCA_026388665.1 Deltaproteobacteria bacterium | reverse complement strand
GTGAAGCATTATAAACGGAGAAAACGTTGGCTCTCTTAAACCGCCATTTACGGCAGCACAAGGAGGGAATATGAAAAAGGGAGCAGTTTTAGTTACGGTTTTGTTGGTTTCGTTGTCTTTTGTATCTCTATGTTTTGCGTCTGAAAATCCGGTAATCACACTGGAAAGAGTTGACGTAGCCAGTATACAGCCATTCTTCGTGAAACCTAGAGTTGAATTTAAGAACGAAAAAGAACCTGGGAAAGAATTACCCGCAGGGGCCATATTGAACATGGCGTACATTTTTTCAATAAAGAACCCCGGGAAAGCGCCAATAATGCTGGATGAATTGACGTTCAGCACGGCCTTCGATGGCTTCGAAATCAATACAGCTTTTGCTTATGAAGATATTTGGATTCCCGCTGGGAAAACGAATCAACTCAAGGTTATCACCACTAATGAAACCTTACCCACGATTACAAGCTTAATGGTAGGAGCAGACAACGTTCAAAAAATTCAAGAAATGAAGGCTACAGCGGGCGCTCTTGTTAAGAAATGGTGGGAAAATGTAGGTGATTTTTCTTTCCCCATTGAGGTTACAGCAGGCACAGCCCTATTCAAGGATGAAAAAGGAAAAGAGCTAAGAGTAACCTTCACAGGTAAGTGGCCCAAGAAGTAATAATATGTTAAGTTTTTTCTAACGAGTCAGCGTCATTCTGACTCGTTAGACCTTCGCAAGAGGCTCCGAGGGAGTTTCTGCAGTTGCGAGGCCCTCATCGGGCCTTTTTTTTGGTTATTGTTGTTTTCCTTCATTTATGGCAAATTTTCTGTCTGATACTTAATAATATCTGAGTGCAAAGTGATGGACCGGGGAAAAGATTCGCAATCAAAGAAGTTAGAAGAAATCCAGAACGAGATCGAGCGCTTAAGGAACTTAATAAAGCGTCACGATTATCTCTACTATGTCATGGATTCCCCGGAAATTTCCGACACGGAATACGATCGTTTTTTCAGAGAACTGGAGCTGCTGGAGAAAGACTATCCTCAATTCTTGAGTCTCGATTCACCCACGCAGCGAGTAGGGGGCGCGGCCATCGAGAAATTCGATCAGATGACGCACGCCATTCCTATGCTATCGCTTTCAAATATTTTTGACGAAGGTGAATTGATCGATTTCGATTCCAGGGTTAGGAAGTTGCTTGGAACCAGCGAGATAGTGCCTTACGTAGTTGAGCCAAAATTAGATGGAGTTGCAATCGAACTCATTTATGAAAACGGTCTTCTTCTTTCAGGTGGGACCCGCGGAGACGGAAGTGTTGGGGAGGATGTGACACCCAACATAAGGACAATTAAGTCAATTCCATTGAGCCTGAGATCCAATGGCCCACTTGCGAAAGTCAGCCTTATCGATGTTCGTGGCGAAATATTTATGGGTAGGGCGGATTTTGACGCTCTAAACAAAGAGCGAGATGAAACAGGCGAGGCTGCGTTCGCGAATCCCAGGAACGCTGCAGCGGGATCGATTCGACAACTCGATCCAACGGTAACCGCTCAACGACACCTAAAGTTTCTGGCGCACGGAATCGGAAGAATCGAAGGGGCCTCGGTTACTACACACATGGATTTGCTTTACGGCCTCAATGACCTGGGAATACCGACCAACCTCAATCAAACCAAACTCTGTGAAGGAGTTGACGCAGCTCTTAATCATTATCATGCCCTGAACGCAGTTCGGAATGAGCTACCATTCGAGATCGATGGGGCCGTCATCAAGGTTAACTCCCTTAAATGGCAGATTCAACTGGGGACCAAGAGCAGATCGCCTAGATGGGCCGTGGCGTATAAATTTCAACCAATGCAGGCCGAGACCAAGATCCTCCGGATTGAGGTCGGGGTTGGCCGAACCGGGACCCTCACCCCTGTAGCGATAATGGCCCCGGTGAATGTAGGTGGAGTCAATATCAGTCGCGCGACGCTCCATAATCAGGACGAAATTGACCGTAAGGACATCAGGGAAGGGGATGTCGTGGTCATTCAGCGTGCGGGCGATGTTATTCCTGAAGTGGTTAAGGTTAAAGAGGAATTTCGTGATAGTTTGAGCGTGCCGTATTACATTCCGGATCACTGTCCGGTGTGCGGTTCCGAAGCTGTTCGACTGCAAGGGCAAGCGGCAAAGAGGTGTGCGAACTCATCCTGCCCCGCTCGTCTGAAAGAAACCGTCAAACATTTCGCTTCCCGCGATGCGATGGATATTGAAGGACTGGGCGACAGGTTGATCGATCAGCTTGTTGACAAGGACCTTGTTCGCGATCCTGCTGACATTTATTACCTGGACGCCGATACCCTGAGTTCTTTGGACCGTATGGCAAAGAAGTCCGCTTCCAATCTTATCCGAGCGATAGAAAGATCCAAGATGGCGCCGGCTCACCGTTTTCTCTTCAGTCTCGGAATACCGCTTATTGGTGAGATGGCTGCTCGATTACTCACGCAAGCTTTCGGCGATGTATCCTCGATTCAGCAAAAGGATGCCGCCCAATTGCAAGAAATTTCGGGAATAGGACCGGAAGTAGCCCAAAGTTTAGTAACTTTTTTCTCTGAACCAACAAACGTGCGAATGATTGAGAGGCTCATATCCGCAGGAGTTTCACCGAGCCTGGCCGATGAGTATTCTGTAACCACTGCGTCTCCTCTGTTCGGGAAAACGGTCGTGTTTACGGGATCCATATCCATACCCCGGAATGATGCGAAAAAAATTGTTGAAACTGCTGGTGGTTCGGTAGGATCTTCAGTAACCAAGAAAACGGACTTTGTTGTGGTAGGAGAAGATCCTGGTTCAAAACTGGACAAAGCCCGTGAGCTTCGTGTTAGAGTTATCTCGGAGGAGGAGTTTAGAGCCTTTATAGGTTTTTCGAACTAGAGTTGGACGCGCCAATAAAGATTTAGAAGCTTTTTGTGTCATAAACTATACTAAGATATTCTTACTTCTTATTCCGGTGGTAACTGAAATGACATCAAGGATAAGACGCAGGGTTATAGTAAGCGGTAGGGTCCAGGGAGTAGCTTTTCGCGCATGTGCTCGATCCGCTGCTCGGAACATAGGGGTATCGGGCTGGGTTAGAAACCGGCCGGATGGCACAGTGGAAGCGGTAATTGAAGGCAGTGCCGAAAATGTTGGTTCAATGCTCGCCTGGTTAAAGAAAGGGGCCTCACATAGCAGGGTAGATGATGTGCTGGTTTTCGACGAAAAACCATCAGGTGAATTTACTGATTTTGAAATAACCTTCGATGGCTGGGAATTTTTCCATGGCCGTTAGCTTTGTGAGACTCACTTTTTTCTTAACTTTGGTCGTTGGAGCGGCTCTCTTGGGGATGAATTTTGCGCATGGTTCAATGACATGTCCTCCGATAATTATTGATTTGTACCTTGGTGAACCAGTCCCCATGGAAACAGTTCTTGATGATCTCGCCAAGGCTCGCATAGTTTATGTCGGTGAATTCCATACAATATCGCGTCACCATGAACTTCAAGCCGAGATCCTGCGAGGATTGGCCGGCCGAAATCCAAAAGTCGCTCTTGCTATGGAAATGTTTACGCCGGAACAGCAGCCTATTGTAAATAGCTGGTTGGCGTCGAAAGAAACTGTATCGGAGCTAGTCGAGAACCTTGGAGGTGATCGCTGGACAAACCTAACCGATTACCGTTCCGTCCTATATCTGGCCCGAGACCTTGGTGTCCCTATAATTTGTCTTAACGCTCCGGAACAGATCGTCAGAAAAGTGTCTCGTGAGGGATTCGGATCATTGTCTGAAGAACAAAAAAGTCTAATACCGCCCGATGTTGATCCGATCAATCCACTTTACGCCAAATTGTTAACGATGAAGCTGCGGGTTCACCGCGCGTTTCAGGGAAAAACCCTGGATAGGGTAATTTATGCTCAGGCGTTGAGGGACGCTGTAATGGCCCGGAACATTGCGCGATTTCTGGAAAGTCCCCAAGGAACCGACAAACTGCTGATGGTAATAGCCGGGAATGGGCATCTGAACTACGGGTTCGGGATTCCTGAGAGGGTGAAACTCTATATAGACGCGCCTTTCAGAATCGTCTTACCTTCGGAAAGTGGAGAACTGAGGCTTTCTGAAACCGAAAAAATACAGGCAATGGATATAGAAATCTCGCATGAAGATATTAAGTTTATCGATAGGCCGATTGCCGATTATCTCAGCGTGGAGAACTGAGGCTTTCTGAAACCGAAAAAATACAGGCAATGGATATAGAAATCTCGCATGAAGATATTAAGTTTATCGATAGGCCGATTGCCGATTATCTCAGCGTGATCCCGATCAAAACAGATCAAACAGACACGATCGCCGGTTCCTCTGAGAGTTGAAACAAGCCCCTGTAATGACACTATAAACAGTTAGTAGATGGAGTTGAAATGGCAGCAAATTCTATAAATCGGGTCCTTCCTAGACTTCTTGCGACCGCTATCGGGAGTTTACCGCACACTGACGCAAACGCAGCGATCAGCCTCATACTGGATTCGCTCGGGAAAGCGCCTCATTTGCCTCAACTTTCGAGACGGGACCCACGGGAACAAATGTGGATTCAATATTCGGAGAAGCTGCCGGGTTTCAAGGTCGATCTGGAAAACCTCAAATATTATTTTGAGACCTCCGAGGATCCGACCGGATCTGTCGAGAAGTTCTTCGAAGCCTATC
>JAPLJJ010000284.1 GCA_026388665.1 Deltaproteobacteria bacterium | reverse complement strand
GGCCAACGGCCCACGACGGGCTCAGAAAAAAAAGTGACACCAAAAGAACTAGACATACCAACGGCGTGTAAGGGATTCTTCTCAACATACCCTTCCTCCCAGCTCGAAATGTTGGGAATCCCTTTATTTGATAACCATGACCACTGTCAAGGAAAAAATATATATTTTTATTAGCTAGTTAAAAAAAATAGCTAAATTAGAATATATCTAGCTGTGTATCTTATGGATATCATGGCATTATAATTGGAGAGAAAAAATCATGATATTTTTGGTTCGTCCCCGTTTTTTGTCACGATCGGCAGCGCGTATTGACAGAACCTGCTAAATATTATAACGCTATATATCTAATAAATTTAATTAAACTTGACACTACATAACCTTCAGATTCCCAAGACCAATCGGCCTCAATTGATGTAATTTTATGTGCTTTACATAATGATTTCAGGAGATAACGAAATAATGCTTATACCTTTTCTACAAACCTACGCGCAAGGCCGGTTTTATTACGCGCTGATCGTCAAATCGCGTCGATCCGTAAACCTAAAAATGAGCCTCTGTAGATCGCGAATGGCGCTTCTCGCTCTTGGCATCATATTCAACCTGTTCGTTATCTCCCACGCGTCCGCACTTCAGGAAATTCCACCTTTTAATGCGGAGTTGGAGAGAATCATTCGTAGGGAACTGCCTGCAAATTGCCAAATCTCCTGTCAGGTAGTCGATCTCAATAGCGGTCGCGTCTTGATGGAGAAAAATCCCAGCCTGCCTCTAACGCCAGCCTCAACCCAGAAAATAGTGACGTCAGCGTGCGCGCTGGATACGCTCGGTCCGGAATTCCGGTTTGCAACCCAGGTTTACACAGATGAGATTAAAGGCGGTTCCGCTGAGAATCTCTTCCTCAAGGGGCATGGAGACCCTCACCTTGTTACGGAAGAACTTTTTGCTCTAATCAGAGAATTAGCGGACAAAGGACTTACCGAGATCCGAGGATCCATCGTTGTTGATGACTCCTACTTTGATCCTGACAAGCCTCTCGATGAAGCTGAAGAACTTGGTTACCGGTCGTATCATGCTCCGTATAGCGCGCTATCTCTAAACTTCAACTCGTTGAAGATCATGGTGATTCCCGGAAATGCTCCTGGTAATCCGGCGCGTTTCCTGATGGACCCGCTTTCTGATTACGCTTCCCTGAATGGCCACGTGAATACGGTTCCAGGCGCAGGCGCAATGAAGATCGAAATATTCAAGAAGCCTGCTGAGGCCGATAGAGAGCGTCTATTCCTGGAAGGATCTATCGGTGTTGAGGCTCCGGCAAAAGGAAAATACGTAAACGTCCAGTTTCCCGCGCTATACACTGGAAGCGTTTTCAAGGAACTATTGCTAAGGGAGGGAATAAAAGTCAGAGGAAACATAATCAAAGGGGTAACGCCGGCGAACGCTATCCTGTACTTTGAGCATCAATCCATGCCCCTAAGCCTTTTGGTTTATTGGTTGGACAAACTGAGCAACAATTTCATGGCCGAGCAAATGTGCCTCGCCATTGGGGCTCATGTTCATGGAGCGCCGGGTTCCCGTGAAAAAGGTCTGGATGTAATGAGGAGATTCTTGATCAAAGCAGGGATTCCTGAAACGAGCTTTAATCTTGCCGACGCCAGCGGTCTCTCCCGAAGTAACAAAATAAGCGCGTCAGCCCTCGTGAAAACACTTTCAGTGGCATCACAAGATTTTTATTACAGCCCTGAATTCATATCTTCCCTCGGGATATCAGGCGCTGATGGAACTTTGAAGGAAAAGTTCAAGGATGAAAACACTAGACGTAGGATCCGGGCCAAGACCGGAACTTTACGGGGAGTCAATTCTCTAGCAGGATTTGGGCTTGGAAAAAACGGAAAGCCGATTGTATTCGCTGTCCTAGTTAACAGCGAGCAAAAAGGCGCCGGAATAATTGATTATGCCGACAAGATTATGCGCGCTATTTTTAGTTCTTCCTTAAACCGCTAGCGCCGGAGCTAAGCATTTTCAATCAAGCGAACAGACTGATTTAGTCGTTTCACTACTCTTTCTTTTCCCAGGATAGCTAGGAGTTCGAACAGACCAGGTCCTACCGATGATCCCGATACCGCTGTACGTGACGCGTTGATAATTAGCCCCGCCTTTACTTGTTTTTTCTCGGCAAGGTCCCGAAAAATTCCTTCTATTTTTTCGGGATCAAAAACTGGCAAGGTATTTAGTCCCCTAGCCAGTTCCGGTAGGTATTTGGCAAGATTAGCATCTTGATATAAATTCTTTATTACAGCCTTTGGGTCAAATTCAAAATCATCCGAAAAACAAAACCGACCCTTGGTCGAAAAGTCAGTTATTACGTGATAGCGAGTTCTGATTAGGTCTATTGTGTTCAAGAACCACTCTTTTTCTGTGGATTCATAGCAATCGCTCCACAGATCGTTATTTTTTAATTCGTTTTTCACATATGGGGTCAGATCGTTCAAGGACATTGAACGGACGTACGTCGCATTGAAATGGATAGCTTTGGGGTCTGTCCAATTCTTAGGATCACCAGAGACATAGTTAAAAATTGAATTATGCCGGTTGATCCGGGACAGATCAAAAATATCAATCAATTCATCTCGCGAAAAGAACTCTCTGCCATCGGGCGATGACCAGCCTAAGAGAGCCAGAAAATTACACAATGCCCACGGCAAGAATCCCCTGCGTCTGTAATAAGAAATAGTGACCACTTCTCCGTGAACTCTCTTGGAGAGTTTTGCTTTCTTGTTGTCCAGAGTAAGCGGCATATGAGCAAAAATAGGAGGTTCTATGCCGAGAGCGTTATAGATAAGAATTTGTTTAGGCGTATTTGCAAGGCCATCTGCCCCTCGAATAACATGTGTGATTTTGTCCAACGCGTCGTCTACTGCATTCGATAGAATGTAAAGCGGGCTTTTATCCGACCGAAGTATCACAAAATCCTCGATGTCCCGGGCCCGTTTTTCTATCCTCCCATACACTGCGTCATCAAAAGCGACGACAGAATGAGCGTCTCTCGGAACTCCAAATCTCACGACACTGGTCATACCTTTTTCGATATTGGCCTGAACCTGTTCCGGGGTCAGGTTTCTGCAACGCCCATCGTACATGAATGCGATCTTCTTGGACTCTGCTTCTTTTCTCTGATTATCGAGATCTTCCTTTGAACAAAAACAACGGTAAGCATGCCCTTCCCTGAGGAGTTTATCCGCTGCTTCTTTGTGTTTTTCGAGATTCTGAGTCTGGAAATATGGACCCTCATCCCAATCAAGTCCTAGCCATCTTAATCCCTCGAGTATTTCCTCGACAGAATCCTGAGTCGAACGTTCCATGTCTGTGTCTTCAATCCTCAGTATGAAGACACCGCCGGATTTCCTTGCCCATAACCAGTTATAAAGAGCGGTTCGCGCTCCACCAATGTGTAGATAGCCGGTTGGCGACGGAGCGAACCGGACTCTGACTGATTGTTGATCACTATCTGATTTTTCGACCATTTTTTGAAATTCATGCTCCCTTGATTGGGTCCAAAACAATTACCGCGTTGCGGGACCCCGCTTTAAATGTGTCACGATCCTTGAATTCTCCCACTATATCACCATAATGCATCGGGACGGTAATCCCCGCTTTAATACTGTTTGCAGCCTGAATAGCCTCACTTACAGTCATGGTGTAAGTACCTCCGATCGGCAATAGAGCGACATCAGCTTTTACGGCGCTCATTTCAGGAATCAAATCCGTGTCACCTGCGTGATAAATCCTAACCCCATCCACTGTCACAATAAAACCAACCCAGTTATTTTTCTTCGGATGGAAATCCTTGTTCTTGTTGTAGCTCGGGACCGCCTCAATAGTGACATCATTTACCGTTACGGTTTCTCCGGGCGCTATCGGTTTGAACGAATCCCCGAAACTTGTTTTACAGTCAGGCGGCCCAACTATTGTCGTATCTTTTTTTCTGATTAGAGCAACATCTTCCTCGGATAAATGATCAAAATGACTGTGCGTGATGCAAATCAGGTCTGCCGGTAACGGATTCCAGAGCTTCCATGGATCGATATAAACCGTTGATTTTGAGCCATCGATTCGAAAACTTGCATGACCTAACCACTTGATCTTTTCCTGAACAAAATCCTCCAATTTCATCGTTCAAACCTCCAGATCCTGTCAGATTCCGAAAACAAGAAATGAAATTGCATTCTAACAAATTGCGCCATGCTTTCAACCATGCTATAGTCCGCCTCGCCAAGAAAGAGACCTGGAATGACTCAGAAAATTTCCGGCAAGAAAGAACCTCAGCCCAGTCTAACCCGAACCGCCAAAGATACAGTGATGATCGTTCTAGGAATTACGCTAATCTTTGTATTCCTAACAATAGCATACTTCAGCCTGAATCCCGAAAAAACCGATAATGGTCGTAAACCGAAAGGGCCGGTTAAAAATCCTCGTGGTTCGATGCAATATTTTCAGCCTAAATTTAGTTTGACCGGCTTTAGTTACTCAGTTTTATCTGGCAAAGTCTGATGCGAAAATTTACAAGCTCCTTGTTGAGATTTTTTCTTACCGGCATCGCCACGCTGTTGCCATTCATCATCACAGTATTAGTTGTGGGATGGATCGTTAAACTGGCGGATGCTTATGTTGGTCCGAGCAGTTATTTTGGGCGATTATTGGGCACACTGGTTGGGGATGATTACAAATATCCGGGGTATTTGATAGGGTATCTTGTCGTAACCCTTTCCATTATTTTGCTGGGATTCCTTGTTACAAGAGCTACTGTCTCAAGGTTTCAGAGAACCATCAACAATATGTTCGCCAGAATACCTGTGTTCGGAAAAATCTATTCCGCGGTAGGGCAGGCAGTAGAACTATTTGGTCGAAACGGCGCAGGGATAGGGCTGGAAAAATTTGGCGGAGTCGGTTTGGTGACTTTGGGAAACATTACGGCCATTGCATTGCTTACGTCGTCTCAGCGATATACTCTTTCAGACGGCAAGGCGTATGTCCTTGTTTTCCTGCCTAACTCTCCAATCCCTGCGACTGGATTTAACATTCTGGTACCTGAGGAAAATTTTCAAAAGCTAGATATGCCCATGGAAGACCTGATTAAGCTTACCATGTCACTCGGTCTTCTGGGGCCGCAAACAATCTGTGGAACCTCATCTTCAAACGTCTGCGCGACAGACCCTGAAAATCAGACCAAAATGTAATCTTCATGATTTTCTCATCGGGCGTCGGGATCACCCCATGGACCCGACAGGCATACCGACAGGAAATCAAACCGCTGGAGATTCGTTGTCCCATAAAGGCACAAGTTTGAGTATCCAGCGAGTCATATAAACCCCGGCAAACGAAGAGACGACAACAACAGGGATCATCACTGTCCAAGCTCTCCAATCAAGCGGGACTACTCCAAAAATAAAACTTAATGGCGTATACAAAGCTATAAGCTGCAGCCCAATGGCTAATCCGTAGCTCCAAAGCAACGGCTTGTTAGACCATATTGAAAGATCATCAAGTTGACGAACCACCAGGACGCGGGTAAACGCGTGCAAAACGATACTCGTGAATAACATTGTCCGGGCGTAGTTCAATCCACCGAATTTTAATCCGACCCAGAAAATGAACAGATACGCTACCAGGGTCCTTAGAATGCTCCCGGCTATTGTGGCGTAAATAGCCTTGTTGAGTATGGATTCATCATGACGTCGTGGTCGTCTCGACATCAGTTTCGGGACTGCAGGGTCCGCAGCCAGGGCCGCCGCGGGCACTAGGTCCGTCACGACATTCACCCATAAAAGCATCTGGGCCGACAGTGGAAAATAGCCACCAATAGATAAGGCCAAAACAACGAATACTTCACCAAGGCTCGTACTCAATAGATAATTTGTAAACTTTCTAATGTTATCAAAAATTCTACGCCCTTCTTCAACAGCGGCTACAATCGTCTGGAAATTGTCATCCAGAAGGACCATATTCGAGGATTCCTTAGCAATGTCGGTTCCACGAAACCCCATGGCAACACCGACATCCGACTGTTTCAGCGCAGGCGCGTCATTGACGCCATCTCCGGTCATCGCTACAAAATGTCCCTCATCCTGGAGCGCCTGAAGCACCTTCTGTTTAGTTTCAGGAGTGGCCCTAGCTATTATATCGATGTCCTGCATTTGTTCTTTAAGGTCTTCCCTGGACATTCTCTCAACTTCACTTGATTCCAGGAACCGGTCTCCGATACCTAGCTGTTTACCGATCTCCCTTGCTGTGAGCTTGTTGTCTCCTGTTATCATTATGACGCGTATACCGGCGCCTTTCGCCCTGGCAATCGCTGAAGCGGCTTCCGGTCTCGCAGGGTCTTTCATGGCTTGTAGCCCCACAAATATCAGTTCCCGCTCCGCTTCCTCATTCGCTTCGGATGTTTCCAAGTCTTTTTTTGCAAGGGCCAGAACGTACATCGCCTCGCTTTCAAGTTTATTAAGCGATTGATGGATCAATTCAATCTCAGGTTCATCTAGAGGCAGGGTTCGCCCATCTAGAACAAAACTGGAACACCGTGAAAGGATAACCCCTGCAGCGCCTTTGCTGTAAGCGATAAACCTCTGTCCATTCTGATTAATAGTTGTCATCATTTTGCGTTCGGAACTAAATGGGAGTTCATTGACTTTTGGGGACCTTGTTCGCTCCGTTTCGACATTCAAGCCGACTTTTTCCGCCACTCTGAACATGGCCTTATCCACAGGGTCGCCTACAATCTTAACCTCCTGATCTTTGACAATAATGGCTTCGTTGCATAGTAAGCCTGCTCTTATTAATTCGAACACGGCAGGATGGGTGATGTCCAGCGTTTCAATATCCACAATCCGGTTGTCCACGAAGACGCTCTCGACCGTCATTGTGTTTTGGGTCAAAGTGCCGGTTTTATCTGTACAAATGGTATCAACCGACCCTAAAGACTCTACTACGGCCAAACGTCTTATTACCGCGTTTCTGGACGCCATTTGATGGGCGCCAAGGGCCAAGGCGAAGATTAAGACAATGGGTAGGCTCTCAGGGATAGTCGCAACAGCCAGACTCAACGTGTTCAGCAAAACATCAACAACCGGCTCTCTCAGCCAGAAATAGAGAATCAAGGCCACTATGACAGCCAGCGCCCCAACTATTAGGGTCATCTGACGGGCCATCACTTGAACTTCAAGTTCAAAAGGAGTAGGCCTCTCGCCTATGTGTCCCAAACTTACCGCAATTTTACCGACTTCGGTATTCATGCCGGTGCTAACCGCTACAGCCATGCCCTTACCATGAGTTATGTGCGTCGAACCAAAAACCATGCTGGAGCGTTCAGCTAAAAGAGCCGTCAAAGCCACCGGTGATTCGAACTTTTCCACGCCCAAACTCTCCCCGGTCAGAGCGGATTCATCGGTCTTCAGGCTGTGGGATTCTATGACGCGCGCATCCGCAGGGACCTTTTGTCCATGGGAAAGAACCAGGATATCGCCCGGCAGGACCTCATCCGCGTCTATTTCCTTATGGAATCCTCCCCGGACCACTGTCGCTTTGAACCTAAGAAGTTTGTCCAGACCTCTGAGTTCTTTTTGCGCCTTATATTCCTCGAAGAACCCTAGACCGATAGTTATTCCTATGATCCCTAGGATAAAGACAGCGGTAAGATAGCGGTCTCCTTCCCCCGGCATAAAACTTACCGCATATGCCAGTCCGGCGGCGAAAAAGAGAATCAACACAAAAAAGTTTGAAAATTGTTTAAGGAAAATTTCAAATGGAGTTAGAGGCTTACCACGAATAATTTCATTTCTTCCGTAACGACCCTGTCTTTCTTGAACATCATGATCATCCAACCCTTCAATTCCGGTTCCCAACCTCTCAAAGGTTTCTTGAATCCCCAGCTCATGCCAAGCCATGATTCGTTACTCCTGAACTGATTTTTTCATCAAACAACAATTTACGTGACAATAGGTATAAACTCTATACCGGTATTGACACAAATCAAATATTTCATGATGTTATCAGCTTAATTAATTAAATTGTTTTTTTATATTTATGTTTTGATTCTGAAAGTATAGGCTTCGCCGTGGCCGAACAGGCAAACGTTGAACAGCGGGGCCATGTTGAAATTAAACCAAAAAATAGTTCTCGTTTCACTCCTATATTTTGCCGAAGGTTTTCCTTTTGGAATAATCGAGCAGACCCTACCTGTCTATTTCCGCATTCACGGTATGTCATTAAGAGACCTGGGCTTGTTGAGCCTAGTGAGTCTGCCGTACGCTCTCAAATTCCTGTGGGCGCCGGCGGTTGATTTTATTGGAGCGCGTCGACAATGGATCGGTATAGCCCAGTTGGTTATGGCGGGCTCGATTCTTCTGCTCTTGCCTCTGGATCCATCGGAACCAGGATTTTTGTTGTGGTCAATGATTGCCATTCTGTCCATTTTTTCAGCTACCCAGGACATTGCAATAGACGCTTACACAATAGAGCTTCTCAACCCCTCAGAAATGGGAATAGCTAACGGTTTTCGCCAAGCGGCTTATCGAACGGCTCTGGTTGTCGCTGGAGGTCTATTTGTAGCGCTTGGGGGTGGGATAGGCTGGCGTATAACATATACAGTAGCCGCCTCAATTTTGCTCATTTGCGCTTTAACTTCCTTGAAATTGCCTCACGTTGAAGTGGAACGCCCGAAATTTTCACTCGTATCTCTAATGGCGCCGGCAAAGGATCTCTTACAAAGGCCGCAAGTATTTGAAGTGGCAATGTTTATTCTGCTTTTCAAATTGGGAGACATGGCTATTGGCCCCATGATCCGACCATTTTGGCTCGCCAGGGGACTCAGTACTACCGAGATCGGTCTAATTACAGGCTCATTGGGGGTTTTGTCCTCCATACTGGGAGGTTTGGCAGGCGGCTTATTTATGGCTCGTTATGGTATTTATATCGGATTGTGGGTCCTTGGATTCCTGCAATCCGTCAGTAATCTGTCTTACGTGATAGTCGCCGGCTATCCTGAACTGGGAACCATAAGTATTTACGTCGCGTCGGCAATAGAATCGTTTTGTGGGGGGTTAGGGTCCGCTGCTTTTCTAGCTTTTTTAATGAGTGTTTGCAGAAAAGAGTTTTCCGCGACTCAATACGCTTTGCTTTCAGCGCTCTTCAGAATCTCCGGAATAATTGCCGGGGCACTCAGCGGCTGGGCAACTACAGGGATAGGGTACACTCACTATTTTCTGCTAACTTTCTTTTTTTCCCTGCCTGCTTTCGTATTTATTAGAACAACCCGGAAGTGGATACCTTCCAATGGAAATCATACCGATTTCCAATGATATTACCCGATATGTCTCAAGCCTTCGCTTATCGAAATACGACAGGCCCTTATTGCCGGTGGAATCGCAGCTACAATACCTAACGCACAAGACACAATAATTATCAAAAAGAGGGTCTGAGGTGTAATGTCCAAAACCGGGAGAAAGGACTTGAGTTCCGCCTGAAAGAACATACCGCCCGGAAAACTTAGAATCGCCCCCAAGAAAAATAAATAGCGGGCCAAACTCCAAGGTTTTGAGAACAGCGTATTCAGAAGACCTCTCGCGAGCAGTCATAGCCATAGTGTTTGCCAGAACAATCAGGATTATACCTATTACAACAAATGAAATCACCTGAACCACGCTTAGAATCGCCTCGGTCATTGAAACAAAGCCTAATTGAAACCCCTTTTCAGTTTCCGTAAGCGTCTCCGCCAGAGAGTTATTGAAGAGAGCGTCGATCTCTTCGGATATTTCCGGAGATCGCTCAGAATCTTTGATTCTAACGAGAAACCAACCCACTTTGTCAGCCTGGTCGGGTGAACTCTTCTTGAGTCTCTCGTTCAGATATTCGTATCGAAAAAAAAAGCGGCGTTTCGTAGGTATTTTTCTGCGCCCCTTTATAAATCCCCTTTAGGGTTAGTTCTATAGTCCCAGGATATATAGTGCCCTTTAACGGGATAACATCTCCTATTTTCCAACCAAATCGGTCTGCAGTGGTTTAACTAACGATCGCGGAATTCCGATCTTTTTCAAACGCCTTTTTTTCGACATCATTTAAGAGGAATTCAGGATACAGGTTTAAGTAATCAAGTCCACTAATAGCAAGAAACATTGCGTAAGCTTCAGCAATACTGTTCACCACTGCGCAAGGTCTAGGGACAAATCTTCAAGAATCAAAATCTCGCACTTACCGAAACTATTTCTGAAAATTTCACAACCCCTTCTTTCACTTGCCGAATTGATGAAAACCTCTCATTAATCTCCGCTTTTATTGAATGATTCAGACAATCCATAAGATTCTGTGTGACTTTGACCGAAATTCCACGAGCTATCCTCTCTATTTTCTTTAAGCGCCGTTGCGCCAAAAAAATTATGAGAATTGATTCAATGATAAGTAACACAAGCAGTGCAACCAAGCCATCAAGACTAAAAAGTGACATAAGAAACCTTAAGCTGTAGTCTGCTATGCTCAACAAAATCCGATTCTCAATTAGATTGGAAATCGAATTGAAGCCGGAAAGCTTTAGAAAGAAAAAAATAACCGGCAAGAACAACATTACACTCTGAAAACCTGTCCTGATTTTCGAAATCCATCTGTTCCATGAGGCAATTCTGTTTTCTAATCGCGTTTTGAAAATTTCAAATGCCTGAAAAGCACACTTAGATGAAATCGTTTCGATTATAGAATCTGGCCTCTTCTCTGATTTTTCACCAGTTGAAAGCACGAGTGTAGCCCTCACATCGTTCTCGATTTTTTCTATTTTCAGAAATCGCTGTTGTGCAATTGTCGCAGTTTCTGAATCTAGTATGGTTCTTAGACCGCCTATCTCAGAATCCTCAATTCTGGTGTTCCTCAGAAAAAGTTTGTTGTTTATCAACGTCACCAGCCGAATCGATGTATCTTTCAGGGCCAGGATCCTAGTCGCGCGTTCCGTCAGTAAATTCTCCATCGGAATGAGGTTTTCTTTGGAAATTATCGAATCAGAGTAACTTTGGGCTTCCACCTCTAATGATTCACACGCCTTGCGTTTCTTCTCCGGGTCGATGTCTCGCTCCATTTCGAAGAGCAGGTTCCTGGTCTCCTCTATTAAGTTGGCTTGTTTAACGGCTTGAATTTGTTTCTCATTCCACTTAAGGGTCAGTGATTCCCTGAACCTCTCAAATTCATTAGAGAGAAATCCGGCTTGGGTATTTCCTTGAAATTCCAGGATAGATGATAGGCAAAATGTTTTGGGGTCATTAACCAAAGCTTCTTCTTTCAAACGAAACCCAAAGTCGCCTAAAATTTCTTTGATCCTTAAATATGGATCCGGGATATGATCATCGAAAACCTGATCCATCTTATTTAGAACAAAGATGAAGTTCTGCTGGTGGATCAGAGAAGCGTTTATCAATTTATAGAAAGACGAATCTGCATATTTTTCCGGACTCACTATCCAGATGATAGCATCTAGGTGTGGAAGGACCTTTGTCACTACTCCACGATTTGATGTTTCAAGGCTGTCTATGTCAGGCAAATCACAAATTATCAATACCTTGAGAGCGTCGTTATCGTGAGTGGCATCAGGACTTCGGAACAAATCCGAAAGCTGTTCCAACCCTCTTTTACGGTCCTCATGACGATAAACCACGATCTTATCGGTAAAGGGACGCCGATCCGAGGAGTCAGAGATTTTGCTCCGTGCAATAGCGTTAATCAGAGTAGACTTTCCTACACCGGACCCTCCTACCAAGCCGACGTAAAGACACTCGAAATCCCGACCTGCTTTGTCGGAAAGTTCGCGTACGCTGTCTTGAAAATAGGCGAGCCGTCCCCTCGACAAAAGATTGGAACCATACTGATCCAGAAGTTCGGAAGTTGACTTAATAATTTGGAGTAATTCGGAAGATTCCACCGGAGCAACACACTGACAAACGGGAAGGATTTATTGAAGTTATCCGTAGGAAACAAATACGGGCTTCACAAATGTGAAGTTTTACATAGGCCCAAATCGAGTTGATTGAATTACTGATTACCGGGGCCTATTAAGGAACACGGCAGACTTCCGAGTCCTTGCATTCCACGTCCAATGGTCTTAGCCACGGAAACCAGACCGGAATCGGCTTTAGTGACAGGCATGGCGCTCTAAACTCGATTGAGCGGCCACTCGGTAAACAAACCGACACTTTACTCAGGCTAACCCACGGCAGAATATGGAATTCCGTTTTGATCATGGTAGGCCAAATCGGAATATCAAAGGGTATACTCAAACCACCAATGGTTTCAGGAGGGACGGGTCGATCCGGCAAACATGGACGCGAAGGGCTGCAATCAGCGCAATGGCTGAAGGTGACGAGCCCGACCAAAAGGACAAGCGCCAAAACAACGATCAGCTTCAATTGACGTACCATGGATTCGCCTCAATTCCTAAGTAGATGTGTAAGATTGCTCACTCTATTCATGTATTATGTTAACATTTTATGAGGCTGTCTGTCAATCTTTCGGGCGTCTTTGAACGCGCCGTGTGACTAAACATTAAGCAAAACAGGATCAATGATCAAAAAAGCCAAGGCTCTGGGCAAATAATCTCAAAAATAAGTAAAAGGGCGGTCCAAAAAGGAACCGCCCTTGAAATCGGTCCGATTAGTGTTTACACGTCAAACTAATTGGTTTTGTCTTCCAATAATGCAGCATGAGCCGCAGCTAACCTCGCAATCGGCACTCGTGGACCGGAACATGACACATAGTTGAGCCCGGCCTTGTGGCAAAATCTTATGGATGCTGGGTGGCCGCCATGTTCACCGCAGATCCCTATCTTCAGTTTTGGATTTGTCGTTCTGCCTTTCTTAATCGCCATATCCATCATGGCTCCAACACCCTCGACATCCAGAGATTCAAAAGGATTGTCGGGTAAAATCCCCATTTCCTGATAAAATGGAAGAAACTTGTTTTCGGCATCTTCACGACTGAACGAGAATGTAGCCTGTGTGAGATCGTTCGTGCCGAAAGAGAAGAATTCAGCTATTTCGGCCAATTTGTCCGCAGTCACACAAGCCCTAACAACTTCGACCATTGTTCCAAACTTGAATTTCAGTTTGACACCGTATGATCCTTCGACCAACTTTTGAATTTCATCAACGTAATTCTTGACCCAGCGAAGTTCTTTGTTTGAACACACTTGGGGAATCATTATTTCCGGATTGACTTCAACACCTTCCTTGACACACTCTGCGGCCGCCTCAAGAATGGCCTGAATTTGCATCTTGTAGATTTCTGGCAATGTAATGCCAAGACGAACCCCACGGTGCCCCAACATGGGATTTACTTCCCTCAAGGTTCGTACCCGCTGCAACATTAATTCTCTCTTACTCACAGCGGCGTCTACCATAGCTGGATCCAAAGAAGAAAGATTTATGGGCAGTTTTGACAGACCGTTCAGGTAATGAGCATGGGTGTCCGAATCAACCATTCTAACAGCCTCAAGGAATTCCTCAGCGGATCGCAGCGTAGATCTCAGACGCTTCAACTCTTGAAGTTGCCGGACAAGTTCGTTTTCGTTCGGTAAGAATTCATGAATCGGTGGATCCAATAAACGAACCGTCACGGGATAAGGAGACATTGCCCTAAAGATGGCTCCAAAATCTGACTTTTGTATGGGCAAGAGCTTTCCAAGGGCGACTTCTCGCGCCTCAGGAGTGTCCGCGAGAATCATGTCAACCACCTTCGGCAGGCGATCGGCTGCGTGAAACATTCTTTCCGTTCTACAAAGACCAATACCGACAGCGCCGTAATGTCGAGCTTTGGCCGCGTCTTCCGGGGTATCTGAGTTGGCCATGACCCCGAGCCTAGCCTTCTCATCAGCCCAACCCAACAATGTGATCAAATGCTGACTAAACTCGGGTTCTATTGTCGGGATTTCGCCAAGATAGACGTTTCCGGTTCCGCCGTCGATTGTGATTACATCTCCTTCATGGATTACTTTGTCGCCAACGATGGCCAACCTTTGTTCCGTTTGGACCACTATACCCTCTGCCCCAGCTACGCAAGGCTTTCCCATGCCTCTGGCCACAACCGCAGCGTGGGATGTCTTACCTCCTCGACTCGTCAGAATTCCCTGTGAAGCGAAAAAGCCGTGTATATCTTCGGGCTTGGTTTCTTCGCGAACCAAGATTACTTTTTCTCCCTTTTTGCCTTCAGACTCAGCGCTGTCAGCGTCAAATATACACTTACCGGAGGCGGCGCCAGGTGACGCAGGCAGGCCGGTGGCCAATGGAACCGCTTCATAATTCGGGTCGAGCCCCGGATAAAGGAGTTGCTCGAGGTGTTCAGGATTTATTCGAAGTAACGCCTCTTCCTTTGTAAGCAAACCTTCCGCCACCATCCGTACAGAACTCCTCACCATGGCAGTAGCGTTCATTTTTCCGTTACGGGTTTGCAAACAGTATAAAATTCCTCGTTCTATTGTGAATTCAAAGTCTTGCACCTCTCGGTAGTGTTTTTCCAGTTTGTCTCTAAGATCCTCAATCTGCTCGTACAGTTTTGGCATTTCATCCGACATCGCCTGAATCGGCTTCGGAGTTCTAATACCAGCAACGACATCTTCTCCCTGTGCGTTAACCAAGTATTCACCAAACATCACGTTTTCGCCGGTGGCAGGGTCTCTAGTGAAACCAACCCCGGTGCCACTGTCATTCCCCATGTTCCCAAAAACCATGGCAACCACGTTTACGGCGGTCCCGTTTGCTTTATCATGAGTAATATTAAATTCCCGACGATAATCGACAGCGCGTTTGCCCATCCAAGAACCGAAGACCGCTTTTATGGCTATGTTCAACTGATCAAAAACATTTTCCGGGAATGGTCTGAAAGTTTGTTCTTCAACAACATTTAGGAAAAGTTCGCTAATTTCCTTGAGGTCTTCCGTGGTGAGATCAACATCGGAAATAGCGCCGGTTCTGACCTTTACCGCAGCTAAAGTCTCATCAAAATACTGGTCCGAAATACCCATTGCGATTTTTCCATACAATTGAATGAATCGCCTGTATGCGTCGTAAGCGAATCTTTCGTTCCCGGTCTGTGCGATTAGGCCATGTAGAGTCGATGAATTCAGGCCGAGATTCAGTATTGTGTCCATCATTCCAGGCATAGAAAGGGCGGAACCGGAACGAACCGAAACTAGGAGCGGATTCTCGGGATCTCCAAACTTCCTTCCCGTGGCCGCTTCCAGCTCACTCATATGTTTTTTCACTTCCTGCATCAAACCATCAGGAAGTTCAGATTGGCCGGAATCGAGATAAGTTAGACATGCTTCTGTGGTGATGACAAATCCAGGCGGAACGTTTAATCCAATCTGGGTCATCTCACAGAGACCCGCTCCCTTGCCTCCCAACAATTTCTTGTTTTTCCCATCGCCTTCTTTAAATGAATAAACATACTTTTGGCTCATCTTACGCTCCGTATTGATGTTTTCTACATATATTTTATAGACTTACTAGTTCTGGAAAAACGCCGAGGACTAGGACGCTTCACTTTGCCCTTAGTCGGATTCTTAAGGTCAAAATTTATGCAAAATGCAATGCAGAGACTTTTAAGTATACCAGATATTTCAATTATGAAGCAACAAAACTCTTAACAATTCTAGGCTACTGTCTGGATCCTAATACACCGACCTTGACTGAGGGGAACAATTCCATCCTGGTATGCGGCAAAAAGAGCGCTGCCATGAAATTATCCATGTAAGCCGGGTCCTCCGAAAGCTCAATGTTCATCATGGAGCGAGCGATTTCTCTCGATTTTTCCATCAGACCGCGATCCATCACGGCCAAGCGCGCCCCTTTCAGCGACGAATTACCGATAAAGGAAAACTTTTCCCTCGGAATGTCAGGAAGCAGTCCTATGGTGATAGCATGATCAAGATTAATGAAACTCCCGAACGCTCCTGCTATTATGACTCTATCCAATTCCTCAACACTCAGGCCAATTTTTTCCAACAAGCGCGTATATCCGGAAAACATGGCGCCTTTTGCTCGCAAGATGTTGTCGAGATCAACTTCGCTAAGCACGATGTCTTCATTCAAACCGTTTTCGGCCGCCCTGCAAATTATGTATTCAAAACCGCTTCTCCCTTTTCTGATTCGATCCGTTCCGAGGTCCTGTGCAAACTTGGCGTTCTGGTTTAGCAACCCAATTCGAAGCATCTGAGAAATAATATTTATTATGCCGGAGCCACAAATTCCCAGAGCGGGTTTGGCGTCAATTGTCTTTATCATGGGTTCCAATGTTTCAGGGTCAATGAGAACCCCTTCTATTGCCCCAGGAGCAGCACGCATTCCGTGCTGTAATCCCCCTCCTTCGAATGCCGGCCCGGCGGAACAGGACGCAGTCATGAGTAGATCCCGGTTACCGGCCACAATTTCCCCATTAGTCCCGATATCAATAAAGAGGGTCATTAAATCTGAGTCCCACATTCCGTTAGCCAGAACACCACTGACTATGTCCCCTCCGACGTAAGAGGCGACTCCAGGGAATACACAGGCAAATGATTCGGCCGGCATTTTTAGTCCAAGTGATTTGGCTGAGACTGGCTCAATATTTTGGGCCACCGGGACGTAAGGTGTCTGCCTCAAGTATTTTGGATACAAACCCATAAACAGGTGAGTCATAACCGTATTCCCCGCTGCTACCATATAATTGATAGACTCTCTCGGAACCCCGCTCTTCTCAAGCGTTTCGTCAATTATTTCATTCAACCCTTGAACTACGCTTTGCTGTAACTTTTCCGCGCCATCTTTTTTTAAAGCGAAAACGATTCGGCTTATGACGTCATCTCCCATGGAAATCTGCGGGTTATAACGAGAAGATCTTGCAAGGACTTCACCGGAATCGATATTGACCAGCTCAACCCAGAGTGATGTAGTTCCGATATCAACGGCTAAAGCCGTCCTAATGACTGCCTTCCTACCTGCGGATACTTTTAAGACCCGATAATAGGGTTCCAACGGTGGGAGTTCTTCCGGTTTTAGAATCGCTGAGAAACTCCAATTCTCTTTACGAACTTCGTTGGGAATCTCTTTCAAGACATCGAGAGACGCGATAACCGGCGACAGGCCGTGGTCAACCTTTAATGTCCGAATTAGGCGTTCATAATCACTAGTATTGTCACCTAACCTCGGACTGGGCGGATTCATAAGGACTGAGATTGTCATTGGGTTAAGTTCCGGAATTATCGGTGACTCCATGGGTCGGGCCGTGGATTTCATCCGTTCAGCTTCGTCTCGCGGAATAACTTTTCGTCCTACCTTGGCTTTGGGGACCTCTATGGTGACATCTGAAATCAACTTTGTCTGACACGCTAGAACGAAACCTTCTTCTCTCTCCTGTGGGTGAATTTTTTCCGTGGACGCGGAGTTTACCTCCCCTTTGAGAACTTTAACTTTACATTGACCGCAAGCCCCTGATCCCCCACATGCAGCGGGTATGAAGACTCCCGCATCTAGGGCCGCGTCTAAGAGAGATTCTCCGACGACCGTGTCAACTGTAATATCGTCAGGCAAAAAATTGACTCTGATTATTTCAACCATGATTCCTCCGCTTACACGACAACATCACCAATATCCCTAGGAACTTTTGGATCAGGCGTTTGACTCTACAACCAGCAACCAAAATGTCATATGGCAGCCAATAATTTTTTTGAAATAAACAAACGCCTAGATATGGATGGCTTTCTGATATTTTGTTATTGGTCTAGAATATGTCATCTCACTCGCGCGACACAATATATGAATTTGAGAGTTTGTGAAATTTTCAAAAGTATACAAGGCGAATCGTCATACGCGGGTTTGCCGTTCGCTATTGTTAGGCTCACGGGATGCAATCTTCGGTGCTCCTATTGTGACACCCGATACGCATGGGACGAAGGCGCCGAAATGGGCCTAAACGAGGTGGCACAGAGAATAATGAGCCTGAACACGAAACACATATTATTGACGGGCGGCGAGCCCCTGCTTCAATCCGGTTCCATAGAGCTTGTGACCAGGCTTTCCGAGTATGCCTATGTGGTTCTGGTCGAAACCAATGGATCTATGGACATATCGGTATTGCCAAATAAGGTTATCGCTATAGTGGATATCAAATGCCCGGCCAGCGGACAAAATCATATGATGTACTGGGATAATCTGACCAGGTTACGGCCGACAGATGAAGTCAAATTCGTAGTCACCGACAGATTCGACTATGAATGGGCCAGAGAAATCTGTCAGGAAAAATTGATCGGGTCCTGCAAAGAAATCTTGATGGCGCCGGTTTTCGGATCATTGGCCCCTCGTGAGATTGCAGAATGGATCCTCTTGGACGACTTAGAAGTACGACTCCAATTGCAGTTGCATAAATACATATGGCCCGAAGCAATGAGGGGCGTATGAAAAAATCCTTTGTTGCTAATACGATGTTAATGATGATGTTGAATATCCATAAAAAGTTGACTAGTTATGCCGCTTTGTTATATAATATTATTAGAATATTGTTATCGCGGGGAGAGCCCCTGAAAATATGTTTCCGATCTCGAAAGGAGTTTTTTTCATGAAAAGGATAGTATGCGTATTCTTAATGCTATGTCTGGCCGTCTCTCCTCTAGCCATTAGCTTTGCCGAAGAGGAAATTTATTGGGGCCAAGCTCCCCCAGTGGATTCTACTATAACCGATGATGATTTCTCTCTGGATTTTGATAAAAATAAAATGACATCGACATTTGGTGATCAGGAGATCTATGACACATACAAGTCTGCGGATCTGATTCCGGAAACGCAACCGGAAGCGAACATCGCCTCGGTGCCCCAGGATACAGGCCCAATACAGACTGCACCTATTCTTCAGACTGTTCCTCGTACAAGACCCGACATAAGCACACCTTCAACACAAACCCGTCCGGCGCCTCCAACACCGGCTCCGGCCAGAATAACTCCAGCAGCTCCTAAACCTGCTGAAACCGACCCAGGGTCTACTCCGCCGGCCCCTAGTAAGGCTGAAACGTCTGTGAACCGTGGCGGTAGCCCGGCGCCAACTACGCAGGACGATGCAGACAGACCAGCGGCTAAGAAAATGAAATGGGGGCAAGAATCCCGCGCTGACGATTCGGCGAAAAAATTTCAATGGGGGCAAAAAGACCAAGCAAATTAGCATAATTTTATATTGAATTGGTTTTTCAGTAAAATAAAGCGAGTCTTTGTTGACCCGTTCGTTTGGTCCAAGAATCCACCCTGGTATGACGCTAGGGGGGTGCTCGTTGGACTGGTCATAGGCACGGGAATTCCACTGGGGGCCCAGATGATTTGTCTGGGCCTATTGCGACTCGCCCTGCGATTCAACATGCTGGCAGCCTTTGCCTTCACTTGGATAAACAACCCTCTTTCTGTAGGCCCTATGTACTATGGGTTCTATCTATTCGGTTCATTTTTGCTGAACAGACCACCCATAGGAAATTTCCACGAATTCTACCTTCTGATAACGCCAATCCTTGAAGCCAAAAATCTCTTTGATGGGTTTAAGGAATTCTTAGCCCTAGGCAGTGACATTATGGTCCGTTGGTTCGTTGGCGCCTTTTCCACTGCCATCCCCTTGGGGTTACTAGGTTATTTCCTAAGTTTTCGCATCCAGACAGCTAGAGCTATAAAGCGAGTTCGTTCAGAGGATAATCTTGACTGATACCATTTCGTGATGGAATAAGTAATTTAATGAGGAGAGCAACAGGATGGAGGCCCCTTCACTACGAGTGACGCAGAGCCGTCAAATCTTCGTTCATGCGCCTTCACCCTGCCGATTTTTACTTGTCCTTTCGCGAAATGGTATGAGGGCAGCCTATTCCATGCCTAGCTTAGTGTGTTTTTCGTTCATCTGCTCTTTGCAACGCCAACGCGTTGACAGTAAGCGCTGATATCACACTTTGAACAAAATGGTGAGATCGGCTTGCAGGTATTTTGACCCCATGTTACCAAGAGGTCGTTGTATTCTATCCAATATTGCCTAGGTAACTTCTCCCGTAATGCCATTTCGGTCTGTTCCGGTGTTTTGGTTCTGACATAGCCAAGTCTGTTACTGATTCTGTGAACGTGGGTGTCCACACAGACTCCAAGTTTCCCGTATCCTAACGTTATGACCAAGTTTGCGGTCTTACGGCCAACACCTTTCAGTTTCAAAAGTTCATCAAGGTCATTTGGAACTTCACTCCCGTAATCATTAATGAGTCTTTTACAAATTTCGATGAGCGTTTTGGCTTTGGTTTTGTAGAAACCAACAGGATATATGAGCGTTGCTATTTCGGATTCGCCCAGATCAATCAACTCATGAGGGGTAGTAATTCTTCCAAATAACCTTATTGACGCTGCACGCGTAACCTTGTCTTTTGTTCTCAGTGACAAAATAGTTGTAACAAGGATCTCGAACGGCGATCGTCGACTTTGAGAAATCTCCGTAACGATCGGAACCTGCATTGCGGCAACCGCTTTCCGGAGAATTTCCACTATCTTGTCGATCTGAACCTCGATGAGCTTGCTCCTTGTGTGTTTAGTATTTGATCCCCACTTTTTTTCGGACATCTTCGATAGTGGGTAAGGCAATTTCTCTAGCCTTCTTAGCCCCGTCAGCCAACACAGACCTAATATGACCAGGATCGTTGAGTAATTTCTGTTTTTCAGATCTCGGACCTCGAAAAGTCTCCCATAAAATCTCAACCAATTCTTTCTTGATAACTCCGTAAGACGCTCCTCCCCCTATGTACAAACGTCCAACTTCCTTAACCCGATCCAGTGGTGCAAAATGCCTGTAAATTTGGAAAAGGTTACATGTTTCAGGGTCTTTCGGCTCATCCACCGGAGTGGAGTCAGTTTTTATACTCATCACCCTCTTGCGAAGGTCCTTTTCATCGAGAAATATCTCGATAGTGTTGCCATAAGACTTGGACATTTTTAACCCGTCCACTCCCGGTACAGTAGCAACCTGGTCGTTTATTTCCCCTTCGGGAACAGTAAAGGTTTCCCCATACATGCCATTGAACTTGATCGCTATATCTCTAGTGACTTCAATGTGCTGTTTCTGGTCTTTCCCTACCGGCACAAGATTCGCCTGATAAAGTAAAATGTCAGCGGCCATCAAGACAGGGTAAGCAAAGAGTCCGTGATTAGGAGAAATTCCTTTGGCTATTTTGTCCTTATAAGAATGACAACGCTCCAGCAACCCCATAGGTGTGATACACGTGAGTATCCACGTCAACTCTGCAACCTCCGGGACGTCGGATTGCACCCAGAAGATAGATCTATCCGGATCCAGCCCCAGTGCAATAAAATCCGAAGCCGCCTCCAGGGTCCCGACCGCAAGCTGTTCACCCTCTGTAACACTTGTCATGGCGTGCAAGTTGACTATGAACACGAAAAGTTGGCTACGATCCATATATGAGATCATTGGCTTCATCATCGCGAGGTAATTTCCTATATGGAGCGCTCCGCTCGGTTGAATACCAGACAAAACTCGCAAAATTCATTTCTCCTTTCCAAAAATACCGGTACCCGAAAATGAAAACCCAACGGTAAAATTACAAGCCGTTTACTACAATTCCCAGGTTGGGTCAACAATCTCGGGCTTGACTTTTCCGGCCGGAATGCCCTTGATTGATTGACAATTACTCGGATCTGTCGGTAAAAGTTGTTCGTTACAACTTTTATATGGGATTCGTTAATTCTAACAGTGAAAAGTAATAGCCGATGATACTCGATCAACATGGAGAGGATAAGTATGTACCTACCGGAAATATTCAAACAGTTCGTGGAACGTCACGCCGACGTCGCAGACAAATTCAAAGAGGTGGGCGATTTATGCTCCAAGGCGGGGACCCTCGACTTCAGAATCCAACAGTTGATTCAACTTGGGATCTCCATCGGGGCGGGTTCAAGAGGTGGAGTCAGATCTCACTCTCGACGCGCGCTAGAGGCCGGAGCATCAAGCGATGACCTTTTACAGGTAACATTGTTGTCCGCGACCATCATAGGATTTCCCGCAATGATCGCGGCCTACGCCTGGGTTCAGGAAGTTATCTCGCACGCTGAAGCCAAATGACCGCTTAAGATACTCGACACTTATCGGCTCTAAGTTCCTGGTGACTCTTTATCGGCCCTTCCAGACCGGTGTTTTCTTTTCCAGGAATGCTTTTATCCCGTTTTGCGCATCTTCTGTCATAAGGTTCATGGTCATCACTTCGACAGCGTGATCGTATGCCTTGTCCTCCGGGATATCTATCTGAGTGTAGAAAGCCTTCTTCCCTATGGCTAGCGTCAAAGGACTGGATTTGGCTATGGCCTCAGCCAGATCCTGAGTGGCTTTTTCCAAATCAGCTTCGGGCACAATGTGGTTAACCAAACCGAAACGTTCAGCTTCGGTCGCTGATATGAGGCCGCCTGTCAATAGCATTTCAAGCGCGTGCTTTCTACCAATGGATCTACTTAAAGCAACCATTGGCGTGCTGCAGAAAAGCCCTATTTTTACACCCGGAGTGCCAAACCTAGATGAATCAGCCGCGACAGCGAGGTCACACTGAGCTGCGAGCTGACAACCCGCGGCTGTGGCTACGCCATGTATTTGAGCAATCACAATCTGTGGGACTTCATGGATCAGAAGCATCATCTTGGCGCACTGATCAAATATGAACTTGTAATCCGTAACGGACCCATCAATCATTTCCCTTAAATCATGACCGGAACAGAAATGCCTTCCATTGGCCTTTATAATTATAACCTTTAGAAGAGGCTCGTTCTTAAACGCTTTGAGAGCAGAGATAATTTCAGAGATCATGTTCCTGGATAAAGCGTTTGCCGTATCCGGCGAGTTCAATGTGATTGATCCGATTGAATCGGCGGCGCTTACGAGAATGTCTTTGTAATCCATGTGGTTCCCCTTTGTTGAATTGTTGTTTATTATCCAGACGCGAGTTATGATTCAGTTTGTTAAAATTGAGCCATGTGGTCAATCAGTATGTTACGAAAAATACAGTTTCTTGATCAATGTAACCATTGTAATTACAACGTCTATTTAAAAAACTTCGAGTAGTCTGTCAGATATGAATAAGGTCTTGGCCTTTTCTTCGTTCAGTTCAGCTTTATTGTTGTTGCTCGTCACAACCTCGGTTTCCATAACACCCCCAGTTTCAAGCGCTTATGGTCAGCAAACTGGACAAACGACCGTTTCGGGTCAGAATTCCCCTGTAACGTTGATCTCGAAAGCCAGGAGTTTGATCGAAAAGAAGAATTTCCCCGTGGCCGTTCGCTATTTGACCGAAGCATTGAAACAGTCTCCGAGGGCAACCGAGGCATATCTATTACGTGGGCAGGCTTTCGACAAAATGGGGTTTCCTATGAAAGCCTTGCAGGACCTTAACAAGTATGTCGAACTCCGTCCGAATGATCTGGAAGGTTATATCAGCAGAGCTGACACGAACAATTTCAATTTAGACCATAAGGCGGCAGTAGAGGATTACAACAGGGCGCTTCAGCTTGTTCCCGATTCGAGGCCTGCGCTGCTGGGTCGTGGAATAGCGTATGCTGGGCTGGAAAACTATGACCTTGCGATTCGAGATTACGAGACCGTGTTGAGCATGTACCCCTGGGATCACGAAGCATTGGTAAACTTAGGAATGGCATTCGCTC
Organism: Deltaproteobacteria bacterium; assembly: GCA_026388665.1. Taxonomy (GTDB): domain Bacteria; phylum Desulfobacterota; class Desulfomonilia; order Desulfomonilales; family Desulfomonilaceae; genus CAJBEZ01. Next base: position 3,714 of record JAPLJJ010000284.1, on the reverse strand, counting down.
TTTCCGGTAAAAAGGAGAGTGCGCTGAAGAGCTTTAACAAGGCCCTGCAGGTCGAAGTAGATCCTGCATGGAGGGCTAGAATAAGCAGTATGGTCGATCAAATCTCAGTCGCGACTAAATCCGAAAAACCAAAACCCAGGGGGCCGACGCGATCTCCAATCAATAAAGAAACAGGTATGTGGTAAGAGTTAACCAATTCTTGAATCAGCTATTCCCCACTGATTGAAAGACTTTCCACTACAAGGGACGGAGCGCCTACGTGCCCAAAGAATTGAAAGTCTGAACCTACATGGGTCACGTGTCGAAAAAGATCTATAAGATTTCCCGCAATGGCTATTCCTTTCATGGGGTGATCAATCCCTCCGTTGGAAATTTTGAAACCAGCCGCGCCAACTGAAAAATCACCGCTTATTGGATTTGCGGTATGCAGCCCCATCACCTCGGTGATCATAATTCCGGAACCAATCTCTTTCATTAAATCGGATAGAGTCAGATGTCCCTCTCGGATTAACAGATTTGTTACCCCATTGAATGGCGGGCTATCGAAACCGGTTCTCCGACAATTTGCTGTATGAGAAGTATTCAGTTTCTTGCTGTAGTAATAATCCGACAGGAAAGACACGATCACACCGGCATCAGCTACCGTGGTAGACCGCGACGGAACGCCCTCCCCGTCAAAAGGAAAGGCGTGAGCCCCTCTAACATCGAGGCTGCTATCAAATATATTAATGAGCGGGGAAAATACTTCCGAACCAATTTCTAGTCTCGGTGAAGCTGTTTTCTTAAAATGACTCTCTGCCAAAAATGAATTTGAGAGGGTTTGAAGAAGGCTTGCCGCTACACTGTTTTCGATCAAGACAGGACATTTCGTTGATGAAATTGCCACCCCTCCGAGCCTGTTGATCGCCCTTTCGGCTCCAACCCGGGCAAGCCGAGCCGGATCAAGCGCTCTTGGGGTTCTGGCATGATCCGACCAATAACACATTTCCTGTTCACTCCCGGATTGAGCCATCAGCTCCACCCAGATTCTTGCTAGACCTGCTTTTTCTCGAACTCTTAAACCCAATGAATTTCGTACCTCTACATCTAAAACAAAATCGGTGTATCCCGAAGATCTTATAGCTGATATACGCCTGTCATGAGCAAACGCGGTTTCTTCAATGACTCTGGCTAGTTGAATCTTCTCGAGTTCGCTGGTTTCTTCGATGTGGGGGTCGAAAAATCCATTTGTCGCCAATTTAGTCTCAACTGGTTCGCAAAACCCGTAATCAGGGTCCTCGGATGTGACATCAGCAATGGACTCCGCCATATCAATAGTTTCTTTCAAACTCGTGTAGTCCAGATTCGAGCTAAAAGAAAAACCTGACCTGTGATTTTTTATTAGCCTTACGGCTATACCTGAAATCTGGGCTTTATGAAGAAAATCCGTTTCCAATTGTTTTGTTTCAGCGCGGAAACTCGAGGAGCTTTGAAAAAAAATTTCCCAATGATCCAGTTCTTTCTTGTTCAGAATCTCTTCAGCGACGTTTATGGCGTCAAACATATTTTAATCTCTTTGAAAAATTACTGTCTTCTAATCTACACCCTGGCGTTGGGACAAGCTCAAGAATTCTTGTTTGCATCGAATATGTTATTCTCGTTTCTAATCAGAGAAAATCAATACGATTTTTCAATTCTGGGCTGATTTTGCCAATTATTATTGACAAAATTCAAAGCAAACATTAGAAATAATTACAGAGAGGACGTAATGCGCAATTTTTCAATAAAATATTACTATTTTTATTTTAATGGGAGGAGCGGACCGCGTCTTCGCTGAGGATGATTAGTTTATCCAGGTAAACCAAAAGCGGAGCGCAAACTCCGCTTTTTTTATTTTATGGGCTTTTGTTTTTTTGAACATCAGAAGGGAATCTTGAGATGCTGGAGCATGTAACCGCGAAAGAGTCCTCATTGCGGGCTTCTTCCATTAAGCGATTGAATCTAACTGACCGACTTTCGCTCATTGGTTTGATCCACGATGGTATTCGTCATGGGACCGATGATTCGCCTGTGGCCTCTGATCTTTATGAAGAACTTTGGGATCTCGTTGACGCGACGGTTTCAGGCGCAAAAATCGACAAACTCAACGTCGGCAGATCTACGAGAGGCTTCAAAACGTTGGAGGTTAATTCGGAAACCGGCGAAAATCTCGGACGATTGAATATGCTTTATCTGAACAAACCGATTCCCTGCTTTTACCTGGTTTATGTTGAAGTTGCGGCCCCGTTTAGGAACAAGGGACTGGGCAATCTAATTTTAAAAGAATTTAAACATTTTTTGATTGAAAAGTCGGCGATTGGGATGCTCGACAACATAATACCGTCAGATGACCCGACCTTTGCCATCTATAAGAAGCTGGAATGGAAACCGTTTCGTGAAATTACAGGTGGGCAGGGGAATGGAAATGATGACGCTTATATGATCTTCATTCCGCCAGCCTTTGCTGATAAGGATTTGAAAGATTCAATTACCAAACTGGTACATCACATAAAAAGGAAACGCCCTGCGATAGATATGAGAGATAATGAACTGATGGTTCAAAGGACCATAGAAGAATTCAAAGATCTTTACCAGGCGCTCCTGACCTATTTTCATAATCAGATGAATTCCGGGAAGCATGATTCGTTGATGCGCTTCATGCTCACTCGTTACATTACTAAACTGCTCGGGTTCAGACGAAGGATATCCCAATTACTCGGGTACACCGGTGGGGAATCTATGGAACAAATATTCTTACACCCGGCAATCCGCGATATGCCTGCGCAGTCATACGGACCAGTTGAGTTGGAAAGCAGGACTTGCTTCGTTTCCGGAAATCGGGAACTCTGGCTTCATTTGCCTGAACAACTCAAATCGAACCCGGCGCGTTTTATAGAAGCGCTGCCCAACTATAGCAGGCCTAATTTTGTGGCTTGGCTGGCCAGAAATAAAAAGACCACCAAAGATACTCTTACACTTGGAGATCTCTTGGATATGGGTTTCGACCCGACTAGACTAAAAGAGATTGAAATTGATGGAGAGACTTTCATCTTTGAGCGTACCCATATTCGAGCGCTACCTCGTCTGGAAAACAAAAGGGAATTCTTGTTAAGAGCCGCTGAACAAGAACCCCATTTTATGGTCCGTAACACACGAGTTAGGTTCAATAAGCCTTTACTAACAATTCGAGACAGAGGCAACGCTTATGTTCTGAGGAAAAAGGTCCCCGGCATCCACTGGGAAGAAGCCATCGAGCAGCTCCAAGTCTTACCTGGTTTGAAAGAGCTTAACAATCATCTTAATCTGGAAAGAGTCGTAACTCGAACAATCGCGAAGGTGACTGAAAAAATGCGGTCTCATCTCAAAGGTGAAGACTGTAATCTAGCTGATCCTTCAGGTATTTTTGTTTCGTGGGACCTTCATACCAATCAACCTCGACTGATAATTGATATGACCAGTTCCCATCTTGAAACCGTTTGGGTTTCCTGAATAAAAAAAGCCCGACCTTTGAGTCGGACTTTGGAGGGTATTAGAATTTAGGTCGGGCTATATTGGGGGAGTTTTGGACCTGCTACCGGCGAAACCAGCCCGTCAGAATAAGAAGCCGACCTGGACAAAAGCTCCATCAAGAGACGTGTTTAACATGTTCTTGTTGTTGTCCTTCTGGAAATACGAGTATTTATATCCGCCTTTCAC
>JAPLJJ010000083.1 GCA_026388665.1 Deltaproteobacteria bacterium | reverse complement strand
TTGGCGGGAGCGACGGGACTCGAACCCGCGACCTCCGGCGTGACAGGCCGGCGTTCTAACCAACTGAACTACGCACCCACTGAAGTTTTTTCGGGCTTGGTAGGCGGAACAGGATTTGAACCTGTGACCCTCGGCTTGTAAGGCCGATGCTCTCCCGCTGAGCTACCCGCCCAATCTTTGCAAAAACAATGCTCGAGCCACATGTGCGACCCTTATCCGTCAACAATAATATGCTGAGGAAAATCTGTCAAGAGAAATGCAGCGACGTGTTAATCGTAAACGGGCCGGGATAACTCCGTCAGGGCCTCGTTCACAAGTAAATACAAGGCGGCGTCCAAGATGCCTCGAACACCGGGCTTCGCGTAATACTTGCCCTTCAGTATGGAGTCGATCACGTAAATAGCGTCCTCTGACTCTAGCCCTTCCAGATCAACGCTTGTGATCATACTCACATCGGTTATACCCCTAATCTCCTGTGTGTCCCAAGTCTTGATCTGAGACCCCACGAGCGCTCGACAGCCAAGTTCCGATTGGGCCCAAACGAGGGATTTCGATTCGCCTATGTTCCTCTTCAAAACCCCTTCATAAAATTTTATAATCATTGTTTCCTGTTCAGGCAGGCTCAATCAACTCATGTTTTTTCATCTTGCTGTAAAGTGTGCTTCTGCTTATTCCCATGAGTTGGGCGGCCCTGTACTTGTTCCAACGACATTGCTCGAGAATTGACTTAATATGTTCTCGCTCAAGAGTTTCCAGGTTTGTACGTGGACTGCTCGTGCCGGTGTAACTAAAATCCGAATGCCGTAATTCCTCCGGTAAATCATCCGGTCGTATAATGTCTTCTTTGCAAAGGACAATTGACCGTTCCACTGCATTTTCCAGTTGTCTCACATTTCCAGGCCAATGGTACTGAAAAATCAGATCCATCGCCTCCTGGCTAAATTTCCTGACGTTCTTGCCCAGACGTTGATTGAAGCCGTCAACGAAATTGTTTACAAGTTGTGGGATATCTTCCTTCCTCTCGCGTAACGGTGGGATATCAATATTGATCACATTGAGCCTCCAATAAAGATCCTCCCTGAACGTTCCCTGCGCCATGCCTTTTTTTAGATCTTTATTAGTCGCCGCTATGATCCTTGCATCCGTGCTGATTGTTGCTTCGCCTCCCACACGCTCAAACCGTTTTTCCTGAATCACCCTCAGTAAGACTACCTGAGTCGAGAGGCTGATTTCACCAATTTCGTCGAGAAAGAGCACTCCTCCGTTGGCTTGTTCAAACCTTCCCTTTTTTGCCCTTATGGCCCCGGTAAAAGCTCCCTTTTCATGACCAAAAAGTTCGGATTGCAATAATGTTTCGGCGTATGCGGCGCAATTTACAACAATGAACGGGCCATCCTTTCGAATACTTTGTTGATGAATAGCTTTTGCGACAACCTCCTTACCGGTACCGGACTCCCCATGAATAAGAACATTCGAATCTGAGCTGGATATGTCTAGAATCAAATCACAAATTGCCCGCATTCTGGGTGAACGGCCGAGAAGATTCCCGAGCTTCCCAAAGCCATCCAGGGTCTGAGTCAGTCTGCGATTCTCGCTACGCTCGTACCTAATATTCTGATACAATCTTCTAATACGCATCATCGCATTTACACGAGCAAGCAACTCATCCGGTTCAAAGGGTTTGGTCAGATAGTCATCTCCTCCGCTATTCAAACCCCGTATCTTGAACTCAAGGGTATTATGCACAGTGAAAATAATGATAGGGATATACTGGAACTCCGGATGCGCCTTGAGCTTGGAGGCCATTTCGAGCCCATCCATGCCAGGCAGGTTAACATCGAGTAGGATCAGGTCCGGCGTTGAAGTATCAGTATTTTCTAGAAGTTGAAGAGCTTGTTCGGCCGATTCGGCAAGATCAGCCTTGAAACCTGAGGCCCTCAGAAGCTGTGTCGTAAAAGGACCGTTGAAAGTGTCATCCTCAACGACAAGAACGTGCCCCTGGTTAGTAAGATCATTCATTGTGGATCACTTAACAAAATGGTAGGCCAATCCATGCGCTAACGCAATCAGGACAGCATCCTGATTACGGACTTCAATGTTCCAAAGGCTGATCCTTTTTCTGATATCTATCGGTTTAGCTTCCGCCGTGACCATATCTCCTACTTTTGTGGCTTCAAAGTAATTGATTTTCATTTCAGCGGCAAAAGCCATGTATCCCCTGGAATTACACGCTATCGCAAAAGCCTCATCAGCAAGTGAAAATATTACTCCGCCGTGGCTTCTGGCCTCTGAATTGCAGTACTCCGGTTTTATTTTGAGACTCACTTTGGCGTAACAATCCTGTGCGTCCTCGACAACTATTCCGAGCATACGTGAGAAAGGGTCGCCACCTACAACCTCGATCGCAAATCTTACCGGTTCTGTTTTCCGATCAATATTTGGTTTGTGTTCTTTCAACTCTTCTCCTTCCTAAAATTACGAAACACAATCACCACGATGCCTTTTCGGAAGATTCAGCTCCCTGCCTTTTGACATGTGAAACTGGCTTAGGCGCTGCGTCCGGATGTCGGACTATCCTGTTATGTGTCCTCACAATATCTAGGAAGTTTCTCAGAAGGATTCCTCCGTCCGGCCGGGAATTCATGTAGTATTCGGTATGAGCCTGTACGCCGTACGCAGGCCTTTGTGCGTGCCTGATTATCTGATACGGACACATCTTGTTTTCAGCGAGCGCAACAAACTTTTGGGGTAGCTTCTTCACTTCATCGTAATGACTCTGGACCAGATTAAGAGATTTCCCCATGCCCAGGAAAAGCGGATCTCTGTGTAAAACGTAAACGTCGTGCCGGCCTTTTTCAGTGGGATGCTGTCCATAGGGAAAACAGTCATCCTCCCCTCCCCTAATTGGGCCGACTTTCCCTCCAAAGGCAAGAGTTAAAGCCTGATGGCCCCCACAAATTCCAACCACCGGGATTTTCAAATCTTCGACTATTATCCGAAGAGCCTTGAAAAAGTTCTCAAGATCCTGACCATTCTTGCCTTTGTATTTACACCACGGTATTCCATTAGGGCTCAATGCGAGAAAAGCAGGCTTCAATCTTTTCACATTTTCCACCGTTATTTCCGCGTAAGGTAGGATTACCCCATGCCCGTCCGCTCCGAGCCGCTCCAGGGTTTCCTGAACAATCACGGCCTGCTTGGAACTTCTGCCGGTGAACATGTTGACAACAATCCAAAGCGAGGATGACTCTACGACTTCAATATTAGTTTTTTCGGATTCATCAATTGCGCTTGGATTCTCAGTGGTCTCAGCAGCGCCGCAATTGATGAAACCGATCCCCACGATCAAATTCAATACAACAATTAATGTCAAAATTCTTTTCATGCAACTTGTCTCTCAAAATCACTTTTTGAAATTGCCGGGACGTTCTCGAGCTAAAATACGGTTATTAGAAGTCAAACACATATACTAAAATGGTTATTTTAGTAATTTAAGCTTGTTAGATATTGCGATTAATTAACCTTAGCAGCAATATCTACAATCTACTTTACTACTGTTCCGGTTTCTATTCAATAGTGCTTTGAGAATGAAGATTGAAAACTTTGATGGGTTTCAGAAACATGCCTTGTTCGCTAAACTCCCGACGGACCAAAACGACGATATGACTGTCGTCGTCCTGAACACGATACACGTTGCCAACGGCGCTGGTCCTTTCGATTTCGGGTAGTAGTTTATCCATGTCCTCAGCAACGTAACCACCCAGGGCGAGCCTCCTGAAATCATTGTCCGACACACGCATCTCAGGAAGATGATCTAACGCGTCCTCAAGTTGGATTAATGACTTTTGTATAGCCTCAATCTCGACGCATTTCACTGAATCCAAACTGTGAGCGTTTTCGATACGAAATTTGCCTGACGCCACTCTTCTGAGTGTTTCAACTCTACCGCCAACTCCTAAACGAACACCAATATCTCGCGCTAGCGCTCTAGCATATGTGCCCTTTGAACAAATCAGATCAATCTTTAGATCGGGCGAGCGCCAATCAAGAATCGAAAGTTCATATATTTCAATTTTTCTGATTTCCAGATCTGGAAAAATCCCTTTACGAGCGAGTTTGTAAAGGGGAATCCCGTCCTTTTTTATGGCGGAGAAATAGGGAGGAATTTGGTCTGTAGGGCCGAGAAAGCTTTTCAGACACGCATCGATCTCATCATGAGACAATGTTTGAGGATCACCTGCAATGGTGATGTTCCCCTCTTTGTCACAGGTATCACTTTCTTCCCCTAGTCTGATCGTCACTTGATAATGTTTTCTGGTTTCATCGAGGAAGTCGAGTGCCCTCGTGGCGCTCCCAAGTAGCATGACAAGCAAACCGGATGCGGCTGGATCCAGAGTTCCCGTGTGCCCAACCTTAACCGAGCGGTTCAGACGCCTGCGGATTATACTGACCACGTCGTTTGAAGTGAATCCTTCAGGTTTATCGATTAATAAGATACCGTGAGTCACGGAAAAATTGACGCTCCTGTCCCGAACCCTCAAAATCAGTGTTTATCGATCAATGATTATTCTCAAATATCAGAAATGTCCGGCTCTATGTATCACAACTGCGGAAGACTCGGCCAATATCGGCTGGCAAAAGCCAGAACATCCCTGAGACGCGCCCTGAAGGTATAAGTGAGGGTAGTAAGGTCCGGAGAACTGACGGGGCTCCCCTCAACTGGATCGTATGAGGACAAACAATACAGGATACGCTTTACGGAATTCCTGAGAGCGCCAAGATGATAGCCGCCTTCCAGCACAAGGACCAATCGCTCCGCGCAAGCCTGCCAGGCTGAACGCATGAGGATTTTTACCATGGCCTCATATCCAGCCTCGGTAAGATTCATCCCACCTAGAGGGTCTTTTTCATGAGCGTCGAATCCTGCGGATACCAATATCAACTCAGGCTGAAATGCTTCCAACAAGGGGTAGATTAAGTGATTAAACACAGCGATATATTCTGCGTCACCCGCCCCTGAAGCGAGCGGTACATTTATTGTGTACCCTTCGCCAGGGCCATGCCCAACCTCGCGTAATCCTCCGGTACCCGGATAATGTGGATACTGATGCGTCGAAACGAACAGAACACGCGGATCTTCATAAAATGAACTTTGCGTTCCATTTCCATGATGCAAGTCCCAATCGACTATCGCTACCCTGTCAAGATGATGTTTGTTCAAAGCGTAATGCGCAGCCACTGCCACGTTGTTGAACAGACAAAATCCCATGGCTCTACGATTTTCAGCATGATGCCCAGGGGGCCTTACAAATGCAAAACCATTTCGGATGTCTCCCCCAATCACCCCGTCAACAAGACGCAACAATCCGCCAACCGCAGAGATTGCAGCATCCCAGGAATGGCAACACGCCGACGTGTCCGGATCGAGAAAAACGTTTTCACATCCTGCGGTTCCCATGATACGGTCAACATATAGAGGATCATGATTGGCCAGGAGTTCTTCCACGGTAGCCTTCCTGGCCTCAATGTAGGCAAGGTTAAGGGCTGTCCCGAGTTCATCCAGCATGGCGTAAATAACTTTGAGTCTCTCGGGACTCTCCGGGTGATACATGCCCATATCATGTTTCAGATAGATTTCGTCTCGAATTAGTCCTGTGGGTTTCATCATGGATACCGCCGGAAGTTTGCGCTGAAAGCGCGTGAACGCGGACATGCCATAGCATGGTAAAGCCTAAAGAAAACTTTTATTCCGCTAAGTTAGCGTAACATCGGGTTTGACTTCAGTCAATGATTTTGCAGACATCTGTTGCAGACATCTTTGTCTTGGACTGATACCTGGTAAAAGATGATCTCTTTTCGCTGCATGTTCAGCAAGTTTCGCTTCACTTGTCACTACTAAACTCGTATTCTTTCTTTAATGTGGTCCTGTAGTCTCTTATCATGCCGAAAGGAATATAAAATGTTGCTAGCGATCGATGTCGGCAACACAAACATCGTGATTGGACTTTACAAAGAGGACGAAAAACTGGGTTCCTGGCGAATCCGAACAAATGAGGATGTTACTGCGGATGAACTATGGGTTGTGTTAAAAAACCTTATGTTCTGGCAAGGTCTCGATACAAAGGGAATTGATGGTGTGATAATCGCCTGTGTAGTTCCGCCACTGAGAACGGCCCTTGGAGAGTTGTCTGAAATTTTTCTCGGGATTGCTCCTCTGTTTGTAGGTCCAGGAATAAAGACTGGTATGCCGATCAGATACGATAATCCCAAAGAAGTCGGCGCGGATAGAATCGTGAACGCTGTCGCTGCGTATGAAAAATACCGCCGCGAATTGATAGCCGTAGATTTTGGCACCGCCACAACGTTTGATTACATTAATGCCGCCGGAGAGTATGAAGGAGGGGCCATTGCCCCAGGTGTGAAGATCTCTGCGGAGGCACTGTTTCGTAGCGCTTCCAAGCTTTTCAGGGTAGAACTGAGCGCCCCGCCCAAGGTAATCGCTAAGGACACAGCGTCCGCAATTCAGTCCGGTATTGTGTTCGGTTACGCGGCGCTTGTCGATGGGATCCTGAGCAGGATGTTCGATGAGCTGAAATCTCGACCGAAAGTTGTTGCGACAGGGGGGTTGGCGCGAGTTATTTCCTCACACACCAAAAATGTCGACGACGTTGAGGATGATTTGACCATGGAAGGTTTGCAAATTCTCTACGAGAGAAACCTACCGACCAAAAAGAAACCCTGACAAATCAAAAAAAAGCCGCAGCACATAATGTCTGCGGCCAGTCAAATTAAAGTTATGTCTGAACCTAACGGTTAGTTAGAATACGCCTTTAACCTTCCCTGTTTCGACATCCACGTCAACTCTTCTAAAGGCTGGATTGGAACCAGTGCCCGGCATAAGCGAAATTGCTCCAGCGACTGGAACCACGAAACCGGCGCCCTTGTATGTCAAAACGTCGCGAATAGGAAGCACCCAACCCTTGGGGGTTCCTTTAATGTTCGGGTCGTGCGAAAGGCTCAAGTGAGTTTTCACCATACAGGTGCCCAGCTTCGACAATTCGGGGTCCGCTTCCATCTTCTTGGCTTTCGCCTCGGCTTCCGGAGTATAGCTTACACCATCAGCGCCATAAACTTCCTTCGCTATTAACTCGATGCGTTGGCGCAACGGGAGGCTCAAATCATAGAGGAATTTGAACTCGTTCTTTTCTTCGCAAGCATCAACGACTGCGTCGGCGAATTCGAGCGCGCCATCGCCACCTTTGAGCCAATGCTGGGAGACGGCGGCCCGGGCTCCGGCGGCCTCAGACAGTCTCTTGACAATAGCGATTTCATTCTTGGTGTCTGTATAGAAGCTGTTGATGCAGACCACTGGATTGATCCCGGCTTTCTTCACTGTCTGGATGTGATGAATCAGGTTTTTGCAGCCTCCTTCAACCCAACCGACATTTTCGCCTTCATATTCTTTAGGCATGGGCAGTCCAGGTCTTGGAACCGGGGCGCCACCGTGGCACTTGAGCGCTCTGATCGTAGCTACTATAACAGCGCAATTCGGTTTGAGGCCTGAGAAACGGCACTTTAGGTTCCAGAATTTCTCGAAACCGATATCCGCGCCGAATCCGGATTCCGTAACGTGGTAATCCGCCAATTTCAGGCCGATTCTATCGGCGATAATTGAACTCTGGCCAATAGCGATGTTTGCGAATGGACCCGCATGAACAAATACCGGTTGGCCTTCAATAGATTGTAGCAGGTTCGGGTTGAGCGCTTCCACCATCCATGCGGTCATTGCGCCGTCAACTTCCAGGTCTTTTGTAGTGACAGGATCACCCTTCTTGCTGTAAGCCACCACGATCTTGCCCATTCTTTCTCGCATGTCCTTGAGGTCTGTGGAAACAGCGAGAATTGCCATGATCTCTGAGGAAACGGCAATAGCAAAGGAAGATTTCATCATGAAACCATCCATCTTTCCGCCGATTCCGATGATCATATTTCGGAGGGCCTGTGCGCAAAAGTCAATGATCCAGCCGAATTCAACGTTACGGGGATCTATGTCAAGCCGTTTCAGATTTCTCTTGGCCAGTTCCGCATCGTCATAATTGAATTCGTGCTGCATTCTGGCGGTCAGGGCCACCATCGCAAGATTATGAGCATTCATAATCGCGTTGATATCACCGGTCAAACCTAGTGAAAATGGTGTCAGAGGGATACACTGAGCCAACCCACCGCCAGCGGCCGAACCTTTAATGTTCATTGTGGGTCCACCGGATGGCTGCCGTATAGCCGCCACCACCTTTTTACCTCGTTTGCCAAGGCCCTCAACCAACCCCATAGAACTCGTGGACTTACCTTCACCCAGAGGCGTCGGTGTGATAGCGGTCACGTCGATGTATTTTCCATCTGGTCGGTCTTTTAGCCTCTTCAGGGCCTTCGCGAAATCGACTTTCCCGACATAGTGTCCGTGAGGAAGGAGTTCCTCCTCCGCAAGGCCCAATTCATCTCTCAACTGGTAAACGGTCTTCATTGATTTCTCGGCTTCTTCGGCTACCTGCCAATCAGCCATCTTAGTAGGATCCAACAATGCCATCGATACCTCCTATGTGACTATTCAGCGTATTCTTGACGCTGAAATGAGTACTGAATTAAAATTATTTCTCGATTCCGACGAAATCACTGCGTTCAAGCTTCCAGAATATGGCGTTTTGCGTTCCTGAATATTCTTAGACCAATTCCCTCGTCCGGCAACTGTTCTCGTGTCCAGCGGGGGTGGTTGGTCCTGTCCATATAACATTCCGGATGTGGCATTAGCCCGAATATACGACCCGTAGGATCGCAGATTCCGGCGATTCCATTCGATGAACCATTTGGGTTAAACGGATATTCCTGGGTCGGGTTCGTTTCTCCAGGCCTCGTGTAAAACAATACCGCCTGATGGTTTGATAACAGCTTGTCAATGACCTCTGGATCCCGACCAACTACTTTGCCTTCACCGTGCCTTACCGGTAAATATAGTGTGTCGAGACCATGGGTAAACACACTGGGTGAATACCGATCCACTACGAGGTTTACCCAACGATCTTCGAAACGCCCGCTTTCATTTCCAGTCAAAGAAACATCTCGCTGCAAATAGGCGCAATCAAACGCGGGTACCAACCCCAGCTTTGCTAGAAGCTGAAATCCGTTGCATATTCCAAGGATCAATCCACCTTGAGCGACAAACTCCAGTAGATCATCTATCAGGTTTCGACCTTTTATTTTTGAATGGCGAATCCTGTTTGCGCAGGCCTGAGCGGCCCCTAGATCGTCACCATCCAGGAATCCCCCCGGAAAAACAATAAAGTGATAAGATCGTAAATTAACTTCGCCGCTGACTATAAAATTTAAATGAGCGAGGTCAATTTTGTTAAAACCTACTATCTCAAGTGCTTGCCGAGTTTCTATTTCGCAGTTAATTCCATGACCGGTCACGACCAGCGCATTCAAAATCATCCTGATCCTTTTGTCATTCGATGAACTCTAGAAATCAAAATAAAGTCTTAACTGATTCCGTCGCTAAATTCAAATAAGTTGTTGGGAAAATCCCTATGTACAGGACGACCATGACGGTTAAGGTAAGGGCCAGCGTCATTGATGGGCTGAACAAAAGCTTTTCCGGTTCAACTTCCGGCGCTTCCATATACATCTTCATGACGACCCTGAAATAGTAGAAGACCGACGCGGCGCTAGTCAAAACACCGATTATGACAAGCCAGATATATCCTGAATTGATCGCGGCGCTAAATATAGTAAACTTACCAACAAAACCGGCGGTTGGGGGAATACCCGCAAGCGAGAAGAGAAATATCGACATAACCAGCGCAAGAGCGGGATGCGCTTTTGCTAATCCTCGGTAATCGTCGATATTTACGTTCGCCTCACCTTTTCGACCAACGATGGTAACCACAGCGAAGGCGCCTAGATTCGTAAATATGTAAGCCAGAAGGTAATACAGAATTCCAGCGGCGCCGCCTTCCTTGCCGGCCACCATGCCAACGAGAATATAACCGGCATGCGCAATACTCGAGTACGCCAGCATTCGCTTGATATTCGTTTGGACGATTGCGGCCAGGTTGCCGAGAATCATGGTTAATGCAGCCAGCACCCACAAAATGTGAGACCAGGTCACCTGAGCTGATCCGAAACACTCAAAGAAAACTCTCAGGAATGCCGCAAACGCCGCGGCTTTTACACCAACTGACATGAATCCCGTTATCGGAGACGGGGCGCCATCGTAAACATCGGGTGTCCACATATGGAATGGAACGGCGGCAACCTTGAAAGAAAAACCAACCAGCAATAATCCCATGCCGACCAGTGCCATCAGACTCACAGAACCGGACTGGAAATATTTGGCCAAACCGGCCAAACTCAGGGATCCGGTAGCGCCAAATAATAGAGCGGCCCCATACAGGAAAAGCCCGCTTGAGAATGCGCCTAGCAGCAAGTACTTCAGGCTCGCTTCCGATGACTTGGCGCTTCTTGGAAGTACTCCGGTGAGAACATAGACTGCTATTGAGAGTGTCTCAAGCCCCACAAAGATTACAAGCAAGTGAATCCCCGACACCATGAACATCATACCAACGGCTGCAAAAAGCAGGATCGCAAAATACTCGTAAAGATCGAGCCCCATATCAACCAGGTATTTCATGGAAATCAGGATTGTCAACCCGACCGAGGCGAGGATCAAGAGGTTGAAGAACCAGGTATATGTGTCCAGAGCAATCATACCACTGAACGCCGGCGTATTCATAAGCCGCAATGGGGCGTTGGCCATCAAGGCTAATAAGACCCCAACCAGCCCGATCACGGCTCCGACGGTCGAAGCGCCCTTTCGGACGAATAGGCCCAATAACATAGCCAACAAACCGGCGACGCTGATAATCAACGCCGGCAGGACGCCTCCAAGATTAACTTCAGGCACTGGGATCATCCCGATCGCTCCCACTTCTATTTATCATCTCTCCGCACGGACTTCCGTGACGGAGGAAACCAAGCTGATTTTGTCCACATACGGTAAAGTCTGCTTCCCCTCGTCTTCAAGGGCAATAATTTTCGCTCTCTTCTTTTCCACATGCTGAATGAAATTTTTGACGGATGGCTCCATGGGCCTCAGAAAGGTATTAGGATAGATGCCGATCCATACTACAAAAATCAGTATAGGAACCAGGACAGCGATTTCTCTAACGTCAAGGTCCTTCAGATTCAGGTTCTTCGGGTTAGTTATTTCGCCGAACATTACTCTCTGGAACATCCAAAGCATATAGACAGCCGCAAAAATAACACCAGACGCCGCAAAAACAGTATACCATGTGAATACTTTGAACGAACCGAGCAGAATTAGGAATTCACCGATGAAGCCGTTTAATCCGGGCAATCCTATAGAGGAGAGAGTGAACACCATGAAGAAGACGGCGAAGATCGGCATTACCTTGGAAAGCCCCCCGAACTCAGCGATAAGTCGTGTATGCCTACGCTCGTAGATCATTCCTACTATCAAGAATAGTGCGCCTGTGCTCAATCCGTGATTGATCATCTGCAGGATACTGCCTTCCACACCCTGGGAGGTCAGCGCAAACATACCGAGCATGACAAATCCTAGATGGCTTACACTGGAAAACGCAACCAGTCTCTTCACATCCACTTGCACCATCGCTACCCACGCCCCGTATATTATGCCTATCACGGCAAGCAGACACACCCACCATGCTGCGTCGACAGCGGCATTTGGAAACAGCGGTATAGCAAACCTGATGAATCCGTATGTTCCCATCTTCAGCAGGACGGCGGCCAGCACCACGCTACCGACCGTGGGCGCTTCAGTGTGGGCGTCCGGCAACCATGTATGGAATGGAAACATAGGCACTTTTATCGCAAACGCGAGGAAAAACGCGAGGAATAGCCAAAATTGGGCCTGGATAGGAACAGCGAATTCGTAAAGCTTCAGCAGGTCGAATGTATAAACACCAGAACTCTTCCCGGCCATGAAATAGAGGACCAAAATAGCCACCAGCATCAGTAGGCTTCCGACTATTGTGTACAAAACGAACTTTATAGCAGCATACAGTTTTCTTGCGGGATTCCCCCAGACGCCGATCAATAAATACATAGGGATCAACATGATCTCCCAGAAGACGTAAAAGAGGAAGAGATCAAGAGACACAAAGACCCCGATCATACCGACCTGAAGGAATAACAGACAGATCATAAATTCTTTGACGCGGTGGATGATGTCCTTCCAAGAAGCTAGTACTAGAATTGGACCTAGGAACGTCGCCAACAGGACTAGAAAAAGACTTATACCATCTATCCCCAGCTTGTATGAGATACCCCATTCCTGAATCCATGAATGATTTTCCACGAACTGCATGGACGGAATCGAAGGATCAAACCCGAAGTAGACGAACAGACTCAGGACAAAGTCTATCAGCATACAAACAAGGGTGACCCATCGGAGTGTCTCAGGGCATTCCCGGTTGATAAACAATACGACGAGAACGCCCAACAAAGGAACAAAGGTGATAAGACTCAAATAACACGAAACATTTTCCATGAACGGCACGCCTCCGTGTCCTATCTCAATACCAGGTAACTGATTACGACAATGGCCCCTACAAGGATAGAGAGAGCATAATCCTTGACAAAGCCGGTTTGGAGCAGCCTCAAGACGCTTCCGAAAGCCTGGACCACCGTTGCGACCCCGTTTACCGCGCCGTCAATCACTGTCTCATCGAACTTTTTCCAGAGAAGTCTTGAAAACTCCACAATTGAGTTGACGAACAGCAAATCGTAGAGTTCGTCAATCCAATACTTGTTGTAAACAAGTTTGTGCAGCCCGGGCATACGCTCAATTACTCTATCCGGAGATTCAGGACTGGTAATATACATAAACCGTGCGACCAAGAGACCGAATATCGCTATTCCAACAGAAATGGCCATGAGAATGACTTCTACCGCAACACTGGGATGTTCCGCGTGATGCGCCCCATGATCTATAATCGCCTTCGCAGGCGCGAAAACCGGCCCGATAAAGTCTCCGAAAACGTGCCCACCCTGAATTATGGGTATTCCAACAAGACCGCCGACCAATGACAAGAATGCGAGTATCATCAAAGGAACGGTCATTAAAGGAGGAGATTCATGCAGGTGATGAGCGACATCATGCTCGACTCGCGATTTGCCGTAAAAAGTCATGAAGACGGATCTGAACATATAAAAGGAAGTCATGATTGCCGCGACCGCCCCGAGTATCCAGAATCCTAGATGCTTCTGTAATGAATAGAAGAGGATCTCATCCTTGCTAAAAAAACCAGCGAACGGGAAGATTCCTGCGATAGCCAACGTTCCGAATAAGTAAGTCCAGTGGGTGTAAGGCAATTTCTTCCGTAAATCACCCATCTTCCGCATATCAAGCTCACCCGACATCGCGTGCATTACGCTGCCTGCGGCCATGAACAGGAGGGCCTTGAAAAACGCGTGAGTCATCAAGTGAAATATTCCGGATGCAAAAGCGCCTACACCGCAAGCCATGAACATGTAACCTAACTGGCTTATGGTTGAATAAGCCAGGACCCGCTTGATATCGAACTGGGTCATACCTATTGTAGCTGCGAATAGGGCGGTAGCGCCGCCAATGACCGCCACAACCGTCATCGAGGTTGGGGCCATAGCGAACAGCACGCTACACCTAGCCACCATGTAAACGCCGGCGGTAACCATAGTAGCGGCATGGATCAATGCGCTGACAGGGGTCGGACCTTCCATTGCGTCCGGCAACCATGTGTAGAGAGGGATCTGAGCGGATTTTCCGGTAGCGCCTACAAAGAGAAGAAGAGTGATCAGCGTTACCAGAACCCCACCCTGGGTCAATTTCTCCGGAGCAACGCTAAAAACGTCCACATAGCTGAAAGTGCCAAAAACAGTGAATATAAGGAACATGCCCAACAGGAATCCGAAGTCCCCTATCCTGTTTACTACAAATGCCTTCTTGCCTGCGTCCGACGCGGATTTCTTTTCGTAGTAATATCCGATGAGCAGATAGGAACAGAGGCCCACACCCTCCCATCCTACAAACATGAGTAAGAAATTGTTTGCGGATACAAGAATCAGCATATTGAAAACGAACAGATTTAGATAAGAAAAATAACGCCGGAAACCGATCTCGCCATGCATGTATCCTATTGAGTAAATGTGAATTATGCAACCGACACCGCTTACGACCATAATCATGATCACGCTTAGCGGATCGACAAGGAACCCAATCGGCACATTCAAGTCGCCCGACCAGATCCATGAATACATTATTTTCTGAACTGATCGGGATCCAGGGGCCAGTTTGAGAAGCTCGAAAAAGATCGAAACGGCTACCACAAAAGAGGCCCCTACAGCACCCGCACCAATCCAGCCAATTGTTTTCTCTGAAAAACGCCTTCCGAGAAGACCATTAATCAGAAATCCTATTAGAGGAAAGATGGGTATCAACCAGACTAGTTCAATCATGCCAGGCTCCCGGATCTGTTGTTCGAAAATTATCAGCTCAAAACCGAATTGCTTTGAGCGTCAGATTGATTCTCACCACTTCAGCAAACTGATATCATTTACATTTATTGTCCCGCGTTGCCTGAATACCGCCACGGCGATCGCTAACCCCACCGCTACTTCCGCGGCTGCGACCACCATTACAAACAAGACGAAAATCTGCCCCTCTATTGATCCCAAATAACGGGAAAACGCCACAAAAGAGAGGTTCACAGCATTCAACATGAGTTCGAGGCTCATCAGAATGACGATCAAGTTTCGGCGAAACATCACTCCCACCATCCCAAGGCTGAACAGGAGCGCTGATAAAACCAAATAGTGTTCCAAAGTCACCATACTCTTTTACCTACCACGACGAATTTGAGCTTTAATGCAATTTCGAGCGGTTCAGTCCTTAGTAAATTTCCGTCCTATCACAACTGTCCCGATAATTGCGACCAAAAGCAGCACGGACGCTACTTCGAACGGCAGCAAATAAGTGGTAAAAAGTTCTTTAGCTATCAGTTCCATGTTGGAGACGTTCCCGACTATACCTTCGGGTTGGCCTGTACCAACAATTGAAGGCACGAAACGGCCAAAAACAGGGAACAGAATCACAACGAGCGCCAAGGAAAGGATAATACCAAATCCCCAGCGTAACGGCCGAGGCTCTTTGGGCAAACTGACCTCTTCTAGATTCAATAACATGATCACAAACAAGAACAGCACCATGACAGCGCCCGCATACACAATGATCTGCACCATAGCCAGGAACTCGGCCTGTAGAAGGATGAAGAGAGTCGCCAGACCGATCATGGTCAGAATCATGAACAAAACATTGTGAACTGGCCTCCGCAGAAAAACTACAAATATCGCGGACAACAGCGTCACAGCGGCCAAAACATAGAAGAGGATGGTTTCCATCGGCGCCAAAAACCTCCAAATTACGTCCAATTCGAAACAGCTAGGGCATACGCTCTGCCTACCAACAGATTCCGGCGGTTAACCGGTTAACCTTTCTGATGGTCTACCTACAGAGACACATACGCCACGAATGGCGAAATTTCGAACCTGGTTATCAATATTGTCCAACGAACTTGGCTTTCAGGATAATTGGATACCTACCTACCCGAAAGCCAAGTCTATAGTCATCCAGCCTTTTTCTTCAGCTCATATCTGGGCGTTGGGGGCTCCAATAAGCGTTCTTTGTCATACTGCAAATCGGCTCGCGAATATTCGGAAATCTCATAAGCCGTGGTCATCTCTATCGCTTCCTTGGGACATGCCTCCACGCAATAACCACAAAAAATGCAACGAGTTAAATCTATCTCATATCGCTCGGGATATCTTCTTCCGTCAGGTTCAGTGGCCGACTCTATATATATGCATTCAGCAGGACATACCGTCGCGCAGAGCATACACGCAACACATTTGATCTTGCCGGACGCATGGCGAGTCAACATGTGCCGTCCTCTCCATCTGGCGGCAACGTCCCACTTCTCATCCGGATACTGGAGCGTTATCTTCTTCTTCAGAAAATACGAAAATGTGAGTTTCAGTCCCTGTAACAGGGGGATTAGCATTTTCCTGACCTCTCGAGCGAACTAATGTTTAGGCGCAATGCCTGGATGTGATCTCTCGCTTCAGAAACAATTATCTGTTGCGCCTTAACTTACGTACTTCAGCCAAAGTGTATAGACAAAAGCGGTTGCCATAACGTTAAACAACCCTACCGGCAATAATGTCTTCCAACCAAATTGCATCACCCGATCATAACGAAGTCTCGGGTAGGTTCCTCGAATCCAGACAAACACGAATACGAAAAAGAAGGTCTTGCCTAGAAACCATACGATCGGCGGTAATATGGGGCCTTGCCATCCACCGAAGAATAGAGTCGTCATCATAGAGCTTAAGAAAAGAAGGTGAGCATACTCACCGAGGTAAAACAAACCAAATTTCATAGAGCTGTATTCGGTCTGATAACCAGCTACCAACTCGTTTTCACACTCCATTAGATCAAATGGGGTCCGGGCTATCTCAGCGCTACCGGCAATAAGAAACAGAAGGAATCCAAGCGGTTGTCTGAACACAAACCACTTGTATACCGAATCCTGAGCTTCCACGATCTGGACCAGACTTAATGAACCGGCCAACATCAATACGCCCACGACAGATAAACTGAGACCCAGTTCGTAGCTTATCATTTGTGCAGCGGCGCGAATTGATCCCAGTAAAGAATACTTGCTGTTCGAAGCCCAACCGCCGAGAATAACTCCATACACTCCGAGTGATGAAATTCCGAATATATATAAGACCCCAAGATTTATGTCTGCAACTACCCCTGTGTTCAAATTGAATTTGCTTGCGATCGGTCCTAGAACACTTTCTAAACCTAGGCCTTTGGCGAAAGGTATGACCGCAAAGGGTATCAGAGCGCAAACCACTACAATAAGGGGAGCGGCAATGTAGACTACTCTGTTAGCGGATGAAACTGTTATTTCTTCCTTGAGTAGTAGCTTCGCTCCATCCGCCAAAGGTTGCAGCAACCCCCACGGGCCGACCCGGTTGGGGCCAATTCGCACTTGGATCCATCCAAGGACTTTTCTTTCTATTAGCGTCAAATAGGCGACAAAGGTTAGTATAGCGCCCAGAACTATAAGCGTCTTGATCACTACCAAAAGCACAGGGAAGGCGGATTCCATAAATCAACCTCTCTCGATTTTTATGCCTTTTCCACTTGAATCATGATTTCAGTGGATCCCCAGTCAGTGAAGGAATTCAGTTTGTTCTTAGAAAAATGATACGGAACAAGAACCGTCCCTCGCAATGCTCGACGAGACTCTTTAGCCTTAAGGTTAATGGCCTGACCATTATTCCCAACAATTTTAATAGCATCTCCGTCATTCAATCCCAGGTTAGTCATGTCAACCCGGCTCATCTCAGCGAAGCCCGGCGGGCAAACTTCCATGAGAGATGGACTCCACTCGGAAAAGGAACCCGAGTGAAATTTCAAGACGCACGGAATCAATTTAAGAGAACCTGATGATCTAGAGACCATCCCAAGCAGCTTAGCCGGAGCGAGTCTGGCTTTGCCAATCGGGAATCCACCTTCGTAAAGTGTGGACGTTCCGGAATCCTCATCATCTAAACACGGCCATACCAAACCTTTGTCCCCAATCCGTTCATAGGAAACACCCGAGTACATAGGGGCTGCGCCGGCGATTTCACTCATCACTTCAGAATAACCGGCATAGGAGAGTTCAGGCTTACCCATCTTGGCAGCCAGGGACATGAATATTTCCAGATCCGGTTTCCCCTGGATTTGTTTAGAACTCGGGTTCAGTTTTTGAATTCTACGTTCTGAGCTGGTAAACGTCCCGGCCTTTTCGTATGGAGCCGCTACAGGTAGGACAACGTGAGCTATGTTCGCTGTGGATGACAAAAACATATCCTGAACCACTAAGAATTCAAGTTTGCTCAGCCCATTCTGTACCCGCTGACGATTTGGGTAGGTGTCGAGCGGATTTTCTCCCACCACATAAAGACCTTTCACGGACCCATTTTCCGCTCCCTTGAGAATATCCCGGGCATTCATTCCAGGACTTGCAGGAATTTGCCCTTTCCATAGATCTTCAAATTTCGAGCGAGCCGCTTCATCCCGAACCAAATGATAACCAGGAAGAAGGTCCGGGGTAAGCCCCATGTCCAGAGCGCCCTGAGCGTTCGCTTTTTCTCCGAAAACATAAACCCCGCAAGACTCTTTTCCGATATGCCCTGTGACCAGAGCCAGATTGACAGCGGCCTTACTTAGCGGTGAGCTGTCTCGATATCGATTAAGTCCCTCGGAAAGAATTATTACCCCTGTTTCAGCTTTTGCATAAGCTGTCGCAGCAGCTTTTATCAAGTCGGCGTCAAGTCCCAGAGCCGCCGCTATGGCTTCAGGAGTGTAGTCTTTAAGCGACTCGGCAAGTTCTTCGAAACCTTCAACTCTAAGGTCGACTGAGGCACGATCCAGCAGCCCCTCATCAATTATGAACTTGAGCATCGAGTTGACGACCAAATCCTCGTAGCCGGGTGGGACATCCAGGAAGAAGCCGTCACGATAGGACAGTTTTGTCCTTATAGAATCAACTACTATTACTTTGGCCTTTTTTCTAACACTGGCCAAGTTGATTTCGTTTTTCGCAATGGGGTGGGTTTCGGTGAGGTCAGCGCCCAATAACAACACTGCTTTTGCGCCTCTAATCTCTCGAATTTGATTGGTAGACGCGGCATAACCCAACATCGGAGCCAAACCATCCGTGAGGGATCGGTATGCGTATCCGCCGGCATGATCGAGATTGTTGGTCCCAAATACTGTCCTGACCAACCTGTTAAATACGAAAGCTTCTTCATTGGTCAGTCTTTGTGACCCAAGAGCCGCCAGACTATCAGGCCCCGAACTCTTTTTTATCGCCCCAAACTTTTCTGCAACGGTTTGAATCGCCTCGTCCCAGGAGGCCTCGACTAATAATCCATCCTTACGGATTAAAGGCTTTGTCAACCGGGAGTCTGAATAGGCGAAAGGCCAACCGTATCTTCCCTTAACGCATAAATTACCTTCGTTGACGCTATCCTCCGAGGACGTGACATAAACGGTCTTTCCATCCTTTTCGCCTAGCGTCAATGAACAGCCAAGACTACAGAATGCGCAAACGGTTGAAGTGTCTTGTAACTCAAATCTCCGGCCGGTACCAACCAGCCACTTGGACGATATAGCTCCGACCGGACAGATTGAAGCACACTGACCACAGAATTCACAATCCAGAGCGCGATCAAAATCGGTTGATACCTCGGATTCTATGCCTCGATTTACGAAACTCAACTCGCTCTGCCCCTGAACCTCTTCACAGACACGGACGCACATCCCGCATCGGATGCATAGGTTCATGTTGAAACGGATAAAATTCGAATCATTGTCAACATGGAAATATCTTGACTGACGGCCAAAACTAAGTTCCGGCACCTCATACTCAAAGACAAGGTTCTGGAGTTGACAGTCTCCTCCGGCGTCACAACTGGGACAGAGCAACGGGTGTGATCTCAGCAGAAGCATTAGCTGCAATCTACGACTATCTCTCAATTTTGGGGTGTTTGTCGCGACCTCCATCCCGTCACGGGCCGGATTGAAACACGCGGGCATTGTTCGAGTTCGCCCTCTGGCTGTGACTTCAACAATACACAAACGACATGCGCCAAACGGAATTAGCCGTTTGTCATGACAAAGGGTTGGAATCCGAACGCCAGCCTGTTGAGCAGCCTCCAGTATGGAGCTACCCTTCTTCACTGTAACTTTCACACCGTCGATGGTCAGAGTAACCATAGAATCTTACTCGCAATTAGATATTGAGAATCGGAATCTACCGCATCTTTATCCGGAATAACTCCAATACTTTTTCAGGCTTAGGTTAATGAATCGCCCTAAATTTACAGTTCGTGATACAGGTCCTGCACTTGGTACATTTGGATCGATCTATCCATGCGACTTTCTTCTTTTCCCAAACAATAGCGTCGGAAGGACAATTTTTGAAGCACAGGCCGCACATCTTACATTTTTCCTCAAGGACCACAAAATCAATGAGATCCTGACAGACAAGCGCAGGACAGTGCTTGTCTCTTATATGAGCGTCATATTCGTTCCTGAAATACCGAATCGTTGAAAGCACGGGATTCGCAGCGCTCTTGCCGAGTCCACAGTGCGATGTGTTGTTGATGTGATTGCCAAGCTCTATTAGAAACTCCACATCGCCTTCCTGACCCCTGCCGTCTACAATATCGGTCAGTTTGTCGAACATGACCTTGAGACCCTCGCGACATGGGGTACATTTTCCACAGGATTCATCAACAGAGAAATTGGTGAAAAATCGAGCGGTGTCCACCATGCAGGTCATTTCATCCATTACTACAACGCCACCGGATCCCATCATGGCGCCTACGCCCTGTAAAGACTCATAGTCGATCTCTACATCTTCCATACCAAGAGGAATGCAACCACCTGAAGGTCCACCAATTTGAGCGGCCTTAAATTTCCGCTTCTTGGGGATTCCTCCGCCGATATCGAAAATCAACTTCTTTAAAGTGGTTCCCATCGGAACTTCAACCAGACCGACGTTGATCACAGCGCCGGTAAGGGCGAACACTTTGGTCCCTTTACTGTTTTCGGTTCCTATGGACGCAAACCAATCGCCGCCGTTGAGAATGATCGGATTAAGGTTGGCAAATGTTTCGACGTTGTTCAAATTAGTTGGTTGATTCCATAACCCGGCTTCCGCGCTTCGAGGCGGCTTGATGCGAGGCATACCTCTCTTGCCTTCAATGGAGTACATAAGGGCCGTGGATTCACCACAAACGAACGCTCCGGCCCCAGGAGCGATCCCTATGTCAAAATTAAAGCCTTTCCCCAGAATATCCTTTCCGAGCAATCCATAGGATCGCGCATCCTCAATAGCTTTCTGTAATCTCTGAATAGCCAGGGGATACTCAGCGCGAACATATAGATAGCCCTGCTCAGCGCCTATAGCGTACCCTGAGATAGCCATCCCCTCCAGGACCGAGTGAGGATCACCTTCCATTACGGATCGGTCCATGAAAGCGCCAGGGTCACCTTCATCTCCGTTGCAAATAGTATATTTGGGAAAATTGTTATACCTGCGGCATTCTTCCCACTTCAGGCCGGTGGGGAAACCTCCACCACCTCGACCTCTTAGACCGGACTTCTTAACTTCCTCTATTACCTGTTCAGGTGTCATCTCCGTGAGGGCCCTTGCGAGCGCTGCGTAACCATCACGGGCTATGTACTCATCAATGTTTTCAGCGTCAATCAAACCCCGGTTTCGTAGGACAATCAGTCTTTGGAGACCGAAAAAGCCGATGTCCTTCATTAGTGGAACGCGACCCTTAACCGTCTCGTCCTTGAACAGCAGTTTTTCGACAACTCGCCCTTTTAGAATGTGTTCTTCTACAATCAAGGGCACATGCTCGGGTTTAACCTGGTTGTAAAAAATGCCGTCCGGATAGACAACTACCAGAGGCCCCATAGCGCAAAAACCGTTGCAACCGGTCATGATGATTTGAACTTCGTTCTGTAGATTGCGCTTGGCTAATTCACGTTCCAATGCGGCCTTGACATCCAAGGAACCGCTAGCTATACACCCTGTGCCTGCGCACATCATTAACTGCAATCGATAGTAAGGGCTCGCACACATTGCCTATTCTCCAAAAAGGCGACTACTGTAAGAAACTGGGGCTGAAACGCCTCCACAACAAATTCAGGAGCCTCAGTCTAGACGGCCATTGTCTCGCTTCCAATGGCCAAAGCGTAATCTTCCACTACCTTTCCGCCTAAGACATGCTCTTCAAAAATCTTTCTCGCCTTTTCTTTATCTACAAGAATGTATTTCACAGGCGCTGAATTAATGACCTCAACCGTAATCATCGGTTCTTTAGCGCACAGTCCCGCGCAACCTGAATTCGTGAGGATAACGTCCTGAATCTCTTTTTCGGCTATAGTTTCACGGAAAACGTTCATCACTTCACGCGCCCCCGCGGCTATTCCGCAGGTGCCCATGTGAACGGTCACCTTTGCTCGAAACTGGCCTCCCCGAAGAACCATCTTACCGGTTTGTTCTTCCTTGATCCTCTTGAGATCTTCTATCGAAATCCTGGGCACCTTGTTCCCTCCTGTCTCTCCAAAGATTCATGGCGCCGTCGTTCAAGCAAAAATTAATTGGTTCAGAAATCCCTACCCAGACCGCCCGATCAAAAGAAAACTGCCTACTGGTATCCTTCCAGAATACCCAAAGTTGCAGACGGCATTATGTTTCCGTGAGTATCTTCGCCAATCATCATGACCGGAGCTAATCCGCAGGCTCCAAGGCATCGTACGGCTTCTAAAGTGAATCGATCGTCCTTGGACGTTTCACCAACGTTAATCCCAACTTCTCGCGTGATTATCTCCAACATGTTCTTGGCGCCTTTCACGTAACAAGCCGTTCCCAGGCAAAGTCTTATGGTGTGGCGTCCACGAGGGGTAATTGTGAAAAACGAATAAAATGTGACAACTCCGTAAATCTGGGGAGCGGGGATATTCAATCCCCACGCGAGTTTACGCTGGACCTCCATAGGAAGGTACCCGAACATTTCTTGCGCTTCTTTGAGAGCCGGGATCAAATAACTTGATGATCCCTGATACTTCTCTATAACCGGATCTAGGAGCGCCAGTTTTTCCGGTGGGATTATCTCCGCACTGTCCTCAACCTTTTTCTTGAGTAAAGCATCTCTTTCTTGCACTTTTGAAATACCCCGTAAAAATTATGCGACGGTAAAGCTCAATTCAGTTCTCTGAGTCCTTCAGCAACGTTGTCCCTTATCACGGACACCACTTGAGGGTTATTTAGAGGAATTTCTCCCAGCTCGACCCTAATCTCCCGAGTATCTAAAAGATATTCCCTGGAGTCCTTCCGATGATGATACACGAAATCTACTTGAGGATTTCCTTCGACGAGGGTGAGAATAGTGGATGCCATGTCTCCCATCGGCTTCCTGTCAATATGACTGTGTCTCATTGTAACCGTGACCCTTGTCCCGGTTCCGAGACTCGATTCAACGCTAAGGCAGCCTTCAGCTTCCTCGGCTGATTGTTGAAAGAGTGAAAGGCCAAGGCCCACTCTTCGTGTGGTTCGGGTCGTAACAAATGGATCTAAAACCTTCTCCAGGAATTCTGAACTCATACCCTTTCCGTTATCCTCAATGACAATCTTCAGCAAATCAGTCTCTAGGTTTTCCTCAACTAT
The DNA here is from genome assembly GCA_026388665.1 of Deltaproteobacteria bacterium. Taxonomy (GTDB): domain Bacteria; phylum Desulfobacterota; class Desulfomonilia; order Desulfomonilales; family Desulfomonilaceae; genus CAJBEZ01. Next base: position 8,959 of record JAPLJJ010000083.1, on the reverse strand, counting down.
TACCTTTATCAACGAGGCCCCAGCAGATATTCCATTTTCAGCCACATCGAGGATGTGCAGCGACAAATCCTCCATGGTCGCACGCCGCCCAATCGTCAGATAGGCCTACAAGGCCCGATAATCCGACGTCCCTCGATCCCCTGGAACGCTAGCCGCAACTCTTTGAATGACGCGTATTCCATCTCGGCTTCAGTATAGGCCGCGCCAATATCAGAGACATAATGAGCGTCGGAAGAAGAAACCAAAGTATAATCTGAGCATTGCCCGAATTTCTTTTTGGCTTCAGAACAATCAATGTGTTTTGAGATCTCTAACGCGTCAAACTTCAAATCATCCGGAATAAACCCTAACTGGCTAAATACGCCGAATCCCGTCCGATCTACGTGTGAAGCTACCGCCAAACCACCAAGGCCATGGATCAGATCGACCACTCTGTAAATGTTTAAGGTTGTTGCGCCTATCAACAAGGTTTTGTCCAAATCCTCAACCATATCAAATTCATCCACAACTACCTGGTAACCTATGGCCTGTTCATCATTCACACCGGCGATACGAGCGTAAACCTCCTCCTGAGCCAATTGGGCTTGATTAACGGAGGGGAACAAACCTAGCACATGCACTTCTTCGCTGGATGTAATCTCAATGCCCGGTATCACTGCGAGGGAGGATGATTGAGCCGCTCGAATCGTAGCCGCTGAGTTCCTCGACGAGTTGTGGTCACAAATTGCTATCATATCAAGACCTTTGTCTATTGCGGCTCTTACTATCGCCCTAGGTGTCATCTCTCCAAGTTCAGTGCAAGGAGAAAGTGTCGTATGAATGTGCAAATCAAGCCTCAAGATCTTCAGTGGACACTACCCAATCGGATAATCAGTTCCGGCCTGAAGTTCCACGCTGTCGGACCGCGTAGACCCCAAAATGTCTCAGATTTCTCTTCGAACGCCCAACTGATACAATCGGCCGGCCACTTCGTAGGTCGGCAGTGAACTACACATTACAACCACACCCTGTTCTTCGGCTTTCTTTATGGTGGCGTCTTCAGGTTGCCGCCCATTGACGATTATTATGCCTGCCAAATTGTTCAAGAAAGCCACCGCTATTATGTTTTGATGCAGTTGAAGGGTAATCCAGACATCGCCATCTCTAGCGTTAGCGATAACATCGCTCAAGAGATCACTGACGTAGCCCCCTGTGACTTCGCGTCCCAGGTCTTGGGCGCCTGCGCTCACCGTGAGATCCAGATTTTGAACAAGGTCGGCCAACGTCATTTGAGTCATAACCAGCCTTTTCTAACGATCCACTTCAGCCAAAACTATATCAATACTGGACAATATTGCGATCAGATCCGCAAAGAAACAGCCTCTCGTCATCTCAGCCAGGGTCTGAAGATTAACAAAGGCCGGCGCCCTCCACTTGAGACGGTATGGGTTGGGCCCACCGTCACTTACAATGTAGCATCCGAGTTCACCGCGTGGAGATTCTATGCACTGGTAACAGTCACCAACAGGAAGCTTGACTCCGTCCACAACCAGCATGAAGTGATGAATCAGCGCTTCCATCTTTGTGTATATGTCTTCCTGAGGAGGGAAAGTTTTTCCGGGGGCTACAGTTCTAATAGGGCCTTCGGGCAACAATTTGATGGCCTGCTTCAAGATCCGGTTGCTCTGACGCATCTCTGCGACTCTGACGAGGTATCTTGAATAGACATCACAGCCTCTTTCCACTGGAATGTCGAAATCGTAACGTTCATATCCGCAATAGGGCTCCGATTTTCTGATGTCCCACGATTTACCGGAAGCCCTGATCATGGGACCACTCACACCCAACTGGATAGCCTTATCCAGAGAAAGAAACCCTATGCCTTGTGTTCGATCCATATAAATGGCGTTCTTGGTTAGTAAGATCTCATATTCGTCCACCCGTGTATCGAAATGATCCGTGAACGCCTTTAATTTTTCGACAAAACCGTCCTCGAGGTCCCGAGCGAGCCCGCCAATCCGGATGTAAGTCGGCATAAGGCGCCCACCGGCGGTGAGTTCGAAGAGATTCATAATCTCTTCTCGCTCTCGAAGCATATAAAACAGCGGTGTCATAGCCCCGATGTCATGCCCGTGGGTTCCTAGCCAGAAAAGATGGCTAAAAATCCTGGAAAGTTCGGCCATGATTACTCTGATGACCTGGGCCCTTTCCGGAACTTCTAAGCCCAGCATCTTTTCGATGGTGAGGCAATAAGCGAGAGAATTGCTGGAAGCCCCCATGTAATCGCAGCGTTCCGTTAAAGGAATCACCTGATGATATTTCTTATTTTCGCAGGTTTTTTCGTATCCTCGATGAAGATAGCCGAGATATGGGGTACAATTTAAAACTTTTTCTCCATCAAGTTCGACAATCGCGCGAAAAACACCGTGGGTACTGGGGTGATGTGGCCCCAGATTTATCTCCATGATCTCGCTTCTGATATCGGCCCTGTGGCTTAACTCTCGCGCCATGACCTCGTTACCTCAAAAAAGTTGATCTAAGAGGGCAAATCAGGGGTGTCCTCTTGTGTTCCGAATAATGGAAAATCTTTTCTCAGAGGATGCACCCGCCATTCATCCGGCAAAAGTAGTTTTCTGGGATCCGGGTGATTCTTAAAGACGATGCCGAACATTTCCGATGTCTCACGTTCGTGCCAATCGGCAGTCTTCCATACCGGGTAAACTGATTCTATGCACGCAGGACTCCCGTCTGATTCGTCGATCCTCGTCTTTATACGCATTCGTTGAACGTTGGAAACGGAATAAATCTGATAGACCAGTTCAAAACGAGGGCTTGACGGATAGTAATCCACTCCCCCTACGAATGACAGTAAATCGAATTGTAGTTCCGGATCATCTCTCAAATAGGTACAGATATTGAGGATTTTGTCTGACGGCACACCTACACTCATCTGATCGAGGATTGTTTCAAATTGCAAAGTGTCGGGTCCGAACTTTTCGGTGAGCTTGTCCTTAATACGATCATGGTTCATCGTCCAGCCACCTTAATCTGCCCTACTCGAGGATTCCGAATTGATTGTTCTTTCATAACCCTGGCGTGAAGCTGAAGTATTCCATCAAGAAGAGCTTCGGGCCGGGGAGGACAACCGGGAATATACACATCCACCGGCAAATGGCGGTCAATTCCCTGAACTACCGCATAATTTTTGTATATCCCTCCGGAACAAGCGCATGCGCCCATAGCCACAACCCACTTCGGTTCAGCCATCTGTTCATAAATCCTAAGAACTGCGGGCAACATCTTTTTAGACGCTGTTCCAGACACTATCATCAGATCCGCGTGTCTAGGCGAAGGACGGGCGACTTCCATGCCGAAACGCGCCAAGTCATAACGGCTAACAAATGTCGCTATCATTTCCAGAGCGCAGCAGGCCAAACCAAAGCCGAGAGGCCACATTGAGGATTTTCGCGCCCAGTTCACAAACCACTCAAGGTTGGTTACGTGAACAGTGTCATTGAGATGATTTTCTATTCCCATTCAAGAGCACCTTTTTTCCAGACATAAACTAAACCCACCAACAGAACCAGAACAAACACCAGCATTTCTACAAAACCGAAAAACATGAGCTTGTCGTAGATTTTTGCCCAAGGGAATAAGAAGATTAGCTCGATATCGAAGACTATGAAAAGCATTCCAATTATGAAAAATCGTACAGAAAAGCGACGCCTCGCACCACCAATGGGGTCCATTCCACACTCATAAGGCATAAGCTTAATGGGAGTGGGCGTGCGTTTCCCCAGCAAGGTAGACAGAACGATAATAGCGGAACCAATAAAAGCAGCAACTAAAACGATCACAAGAATTGGAACGTAACTCTCAATCATCCGACTTCTCCGTTCAAAGCCGATTCCCCCGCGAAGTCAAACCATATTTTCTTAGCTTATCAGCCGTTTTGACGTGTTTTGATTCTAATCGAATCAGAAGTTGAGCGCCCAAACTTTAAATTATCGGGATCATCTAGTCAAGCTTTTTGTGAATCCGTTTTTAGGGCCAGCGATTCCGGACCAAAATTGAAGACGATTTCCAACCTGGTTCCCTGACCATAAGCAGAGGTCAATTTCATGACGTCCGATACCCTTTTTATATTGGCCAACCCCATTCCAGCACCAAACCCCATGTCTCTGATCCATTCAGGAGCGGTTGAAAATCCTGGTTGAAGCACCCGTTTCAAATCCTCTATGCCGGGTCCATGATCCACCGTGGCAATATTGACGCGGTCTTTTCTAACCTCAACAATGATTTCGCCACCGATATCCGTATGTATGACCAGATTCATCTCAGCTTCGTAAACAGCTACGCCGACGCGACGAACTATTTGGGGGCGCACTACCAACCTTTGCAAAGACCGCTTGATCATGCTGGACGCTTTACCCGCGTTGTCAAAATCCCGTTCGTTAACAACGTATCGCAGCATCAAACTTGTGTCATCTGAAGATATGTCCTGGAATATATGACTAGCCCGATATGTATAGAGTTTCTCGGCTTCGTTCTTCTGGAAGCTCTTATCCATCTGAAGCAACAAGGATCGGATTAGAGTCCCGGTGGTCACGATCCCGACGAGACTGCCATCATGATCTACAACAGGAAGCCTGCTGAAACCCTGTCTTCCCACGTTGTTGATCACTTCCGAGACCATGGCGTCCTTGAGAACCGTACGTACCTCGGTGGTCATGACCTCGGTTATGGGTGAGTTCAGTTTACCTTCTTCCATCAATCGGATCACATCGCTGATTGTCACAATTCCGATAATTTGATTGTCGCTGACAACAGGCGCGCCGGAAATTCGTCTATCGCGCATGAGATCCTTGACTTGACTCACGGTCATAGACGGATCAATCACGACGACATTAGCAGCCATCACTGATTCCACACGCGTGGTGTAAATCAGCTCCTGAACCTTTGTGATCTCTTGATTGGACATGTCACCAGGAATCGTTTTGTATTTTTACGAGCCCGCGACCGGGCAATCCGGCTTTGTAGAGTCTTCCGCAAGCCTCATACATGGTGTACCCTGTTCGTATAAGTGTAATTCCGGAATCACGAGCCAGGTCTATAGTTTCAGGTGGAGGGGTCTTGTCGCGCACTATAACTATGACGTTGATCCCTGCCATTTCAGCGGTTCTTACCACCTGTGGATTGGTAAGTCCGGTTAGCAGAGCCATCCCTTCCGAACCAAAGGCCAAGACATCGCTCATCAGATCAGCCGCCCCACCAAGCGGCATTTCTTCATCCGGGTCGTGATTTTGAACAAGCATCTTACCCTGTAGCACGTCAATCAATTCCCGGATGTTCATGAACTCTCCACTGTGAAATGCGCTTCAAGCGCAAATTATTGAAACATTCCAGCGCGATATTGTCAAGACACAAAACCGGATGTTTTCTCGGACGAGTTCTTATTGAGGCAATATATAACTTAGGTTTCAGCTTTGGAGTACAGAATCTACCTGGGAGTCAATAATGCAAAAAACGCGCTTGTTCAGTCCAAACAGCCCTGTTAAGCTTGAGCCAATGAGTGTTGTGAAATCACAAGGTTCTAACAAAAGATCAGAGGATACAGCGAAATGTCTGAAAAAAAACGTGCCGGTTTCTTATACAAGAGGTTCGAAGGCAAAGTGGGACTGGTTACTGGAGCAGGTCAGGGGATTGGTCGAGCCATTGCAATGAGATTAGCTGGAGAAGGAGCATTTGTCGGTGTCCTGGACTGGAATCCGGACACTGCCGGGGAAACGGTTGAAATCATCCGCTCCGCCGGCGGATCCGGCATAGCGCTACAGGCTGATGTTTCGCAATCTGTCCAGGTAAAGGAGCGCATTGACAAACTTGCAACGGACCAGGGGCAAATTGATTTCTTGGTGAACAACGCGGGCCTGGACCGTCCCGGCGGGTTTCTGAAACTGACCGAAATGAGCTTTCTTGATGTGTTCAAGGTTCATATTCTCGGCGCGGTGAATTGCTGTCTTGCGTGCGCCCCGGTAATGATAAGCGTAGGGGATGGCCGTATTGTAAATATTTCTTCTATCTATGGGAAAGTGGGGACTAAAGGTGAATCACCCTATTGTACTGCTAAGGCCGGCCTTGTCGGTCTGACCAAATCTCTCGCTAGGGAATTCGGCGCTAAAGGCGTAAGGGTCAATGCGGTAATGCCGGGCTTAACAGCGACTCCAACAATTAAGGAGATGATGCATCCAAAATATCAGGAAGCCTTTGTTAGGGAAACTCCTCTGTCGCGTATTGCTGATCCTGATGAAATCGCAGCCCCTGTAGCTTTTTTACTTTCGGATGAAGCCAGTTTCATAACCGGAGCAATATTGGAAGTCACCGGCGGTTGGGGAATGTAAATGAATTATTTGACCGGATCCGGAAAAACTTACGCCTAGCTTTTTCAATTCATGCTGAATTGGGTAGCAGAAAATTGTGGCTGTTCAAACTTACCCTGTAAGAAATCAAATCTCTCGAGGTCGAGATCCGGGATTTTTCTAAATAGAGGGTCCAAGGTATCCAAGTTTCTAAACCTTTGAATAGAATATCTGGGGACATCCCCCAACTGTTCTCGGATCCTCCGAAGTTCATCTTCTTCTATTAGACCGGGAATTACCGTGGTTCTGAAAAAAGTGGTGATTCCAGAAGTCTTGAGGAGTTCAACGCTCCTCTTTATGCGGGAGAGGTTGATCGAAACCCCTGCCAGTTTGGAGTATAATGTGGTTTCCAAAGGGGCCTTAATGTCCATTGAAACGGCGTCGATCAACTCTCCCTTGATTAGGGTTTCCAGCATTGATGGGTTAGCCCCATTAGTGTCCAGTTTCACTTGCAAACCAAGTTCTTTGAACCTCGAGACAAGATCCGGCAAGCCTTCATGGCAGGTAGGCTCGCCACCCGTTATTGTGACCCCGTCAATCCATTTGACCCTGTCTCGTAGATATCCAATGACTCTTCCTAACGGCTGATCAGGATAACTTTCCGGAGATAAGACCAGCTTATGGTTGTGACAAGCAGGACATCGAAAAGAGCAACCTCCCAGAAAAATCACAGCGGAAACCTTCTCTGGCCAGTCAAGCATGGACAACGGCAAAAATCCTTTAATATTGGGGACGGTCATTTGTCAGTCCTAATTCACAACTATTTTGAAAAAATCCACAAAGATTGACAGCGGGGGTGTGTCCGAAATCCAGCGGTATCAACACCCGATGATATACGATGTGCAAACGACTTATGCGGTGTGATTCAGCAAATAATTCTTAATGTCGCCAACACTTGTAATAACTTCCTGATCGTCCGAAACAAGTATTGGAAGCTTCTTTTCAGACAGAGCAACACACTCGTAATATGCCAATAGCGCCAGAGCTTCCGAATTTTCGGAATCTAACTGCATGACTTTGATTTCCGACATGTTGTCAAGATCAACCTGATTTTTAACCCAATCACATTTCCCACATCCCTGCTTTGTGAATAGGTATGTCATGACCTACCTCCTAGTGTTCAAATGGCGTCGCGCCAATGTCAATGAGCGTTTCACAAATGTTTGATCAGTTGCTTGTGTCATTTTAGGACCTTGTTACGATATCGATCCTTAAGCTCGCCCCTCTTCCCTTTGTTCCAGCTCGAAACTTTCGTGAAATATCCGGTAATCCTGGTTATCTGTTCCACCTTACGAGAATCACAGTATTGGCAGGACTCGTGGAGTCCTCTCGTAGTCCGACCACAGGAAACACAAGTTGTAAGTTCCGGTGAAAACGCGACCTGATCATTCTGAGTATGCCTGAAGATCTTAATTACAAAATTGGCGAGGGAATCCGGGTTGGGTCGGCTTTCACCGAGCCAGATGTGGGTTAGAGATCCAGCTTCGATCAAAGGATGGAACAAACCTTCCCTTTTGACTCTGTCAATGGCGTCCAGAGGCGCCGAAACATTGAACAGGGTCGAGTTCGTATAGTAGATTTCCTCGGTTTCTAGGTTTCCCTTGACCACCGAAGCAGCTTCGCGGAATTGCTTCATATCCAATTTGGCAAACCTGTAAGCCGTGCTTTCCGCCGGTGTTTGCTCAAGTACGAATCGCATGTCGTGCTTTTCCCCGAGTCGAGCTGCTGTGAGATTCATGTGAGCAATAACTTTTAGACCGAATTTCAGAGCATCATCGCTTTCATGCAACTCTTCCCCTGTGTGGAATTGAACCAGTTCGTTCAACCCGACCATACCAATCAGGTATGTAGCCCTGCGCATACGTAGATAAGATTCACCATCCTTATCCATTGTAAGCAGAGCGAGCGGGCCGGTTTCACCGAGGGCCAGCAAGCGTTCAATAAACCTTTTTTTCTCAAGGTGAGCCTCTGCGGCAATGCAAATCCTCTCCGTCAAGATTGAAAATAGCCTCGAATCATCCCCTTTGGCTTCATATGCGATTCTTGGGAGATTAACCGTAACGTTTTGCAGTGCGGAGTAACGCATCTTCCATGGTTGATTAGCGTCTTCGAGGTCGCTTTTCTCAAGCTTGAACGATAGTCGGCAGCACTCAGAGATCTTCGCTGTATCTCCTCGATCGAATACAAAATAGGTATTCCCCTTTTCAGACGCGATGTCGCATATGTGGCGTAAAAAAGCTTCATGGCCCGGGGTTAAAAAGAATTTCTCGGTTATATGCACTAGAGGTTTGGGGAAAAAGAAGGGACGGCCGGCTCCATCGCCTTCGCGATATACATCAAAGAGGGTCCAGACAAACTTCTGGGCCTCAGGCAGATAGTCGGCGTAGGTCAGTCCTGTGAATTCACCGCCGGGTCCGATCGCGGGCACGTTTTCAAAATGCTTTGGGATCTCCCAGTAAAGATTGATGTCGGTGAAAATTGCCTGGCCGCCTCGAGCAACCGCCTGTTGAGAAAACTCAAAGATCAACATCTGGGCCAGTTGTCGAACTTCACGGTCGGTAAGT
>JAPLJJ010000235.1 GCA_026388665.1 Deltaproteobacteria bacterium | reverse complement strand
GATTATTCGAAAGAAGCTAAGGTGCTGGTTTCCGGTGAACCGAGAAATGATGGGTTAAACATATTAAAGGGTTATCCAGGACCGAAGGGCCTTCAAATTCCAGGAGCGGTTGATGCGGCGGTTGTACTGGATTTGGGAAAGGTATTTCCTGTCTCGAGGTTGAGGATAGTGTGGGGAAATGAACAGACCGTCCCGGAGGCCTGGAAGATCGATATTTCGGAAGACGGACAAAACTGGAAAAAATGGCTGACAGTTGATAAGACACGGACCGATCCATACGATCAGTGGCCTGGTTTTGAATACTATGCCGCCGGTGAAACGCCGGCGAGATATATGCGATATTCTCAGAGCCCACCGGAAAAGGAAATCTATTTACGACAGCTTAGTGTGTTCAAGTAGGGAAAAAACAGTCTACAGAATTACATAAGACTGCGTTTCGGTGAACAAAAGGCCGACTTCTTTGACCGGTTCTCCTGTCAATTGCGTCCATGCGCGAGCGTATTGAATTAGTTGTGGCTTATACACTTCTTTGAGCCGGTCCTGGTCGTGTGTTGCAGACCTATCGGTTTTATAATCCACAATGACCCACCCATCGGGTTCACGAAACACCAAATCTATAACACCTCGCAATATTTGAACATCAACTGAGCCGACGTTGTCGTGTGAACAGACGCTAAACGGTATTTCTGCGTGTCTCTGATGGGAATTGAGGGCTCGACTCCATATTTCTGAAGCTACGATCCTTTCGGCTGTCTTGTTGACCTCATTCATGATGTCCGGGCTTACGTCCAGATGGGCAAGAGCTGTCTTCAAGATCTCCTGCACTGGTAGCTGATGTCCGATCATGAGGTTTTGCAGGGCTATGTGAATGGCTTCTCCTCGATCGAAGATCGTAGAGCCATCATGATCCTCAATCTCAAACTTCGTCTTGTCCAAAGCCAACTTCTTGATTGCCGTCGAAACATAAGTTGGTTTGGCAGCCTCTAACCAGCGCTCTCGAATAGCCGCATAGGCCATCTTTACAGCGTCAGAGCCAAGAGATAGCCCCTCTTTTTTAGAGAAACACACATCCTGAAATGTTTCTACAGGGGGCATTTCTTTCAGATAGGGATCGAAAAACCCCCACGGACTCTTGTCGTTCTTCTTTCCGGCCCTTTTCGATATCACTAGATTGGATCCGGCGCGGGTGGCTGCAACATAGAGGAGCCTAGAATATTCCGCTGTCTCGAACTCTCTCTCGATTGCGTCATGTTTTTCCCAATCCAGAGGTTGGGCAAGTACGGAAGTCTGGAAACTTCCAGGGCTTGCCTGCTGTATCAGCAAGTACCCTAGGCTCTTGGGGCCCGAACGATCGATTCTTACAGCAGGGGGATGATCAGATTTTCCCGTCGGGTCCACCAAGAACACGACCTTAGCCTCAAGTCCTTTGGCCTTGTGAAGATTCATTACACGAACAACAGAACCCTCACCCGGTTTTGCCAGGACTGCGTCATGAGTTTCTTCCATATTCACAAGTCGGCCAAGATACTTGACAAGATCATTCAATGACCACGTCTCGTCGAGACGCTGTCTCATCAAGTCAAGCGCCTTAAAAAGACTGCCCGCAGTTGCGTTACCCCCCGGTCTCGCTGCGCATAGCGCCGCCAATCCAAGGTCAGCGATAATATATTCAATTCCTGCAATAATAGGAGCGTGTTTAAGTCTTAGCGCATAATCCCGGAAGCGAAAGAACACGTTCTGGAAAACGCCTGCCACCTCGGAATCCAACCCTGACGGAATTTGGCTATTGTAATCAAACACACCACCGCTTCTTTTGAACCTGTATAAAAGAACATCGCTAATTCCGAAAGCCTCGCTACGAAGGGCGGCTACCAGCGCAACAGGGTCTTGTGGTTCGAGAGTAGCCCGAATACAATTATAGAGCAGCTTGAGTTCTCGAACCTGATTCAATGCGCTTCCACCAGTAACCGAATGAGGAATACCGTATTCTGAGAGTTTGTCCCCGAATGAGGACAGATTGGTCGTCCGGTAGGTCATGATGAGAAAATCACCAGGAGTCAGTTCAGGGCTTGATGAATTATCGTGATCTATTTGATCATTTTCTGGCGCCGTTAGCCTCGAGATAATCCTTGCTACAATCTCAGATTCAAAATCAGTTACTTGTGCAAGGTTCGAAACAGTGTCGGGAAGAGTGAGATGTTGTATAGCCTCTTCGTCAATATGTTTAGGAACCGAGGGCCCTTTCAAAAGAGGAACATAGATTGGGGAACATTCCTCGGAATGTCTCGAAAATTCATTTTGAAAACACTTATTGATCCAATCTATAATCGTTCCAGTAGATCTGAAATTGGTTGAGAGCGTTACAATTTTTCCCGAATTTGGAGAAATTATTTTTTTGACCTGGTTGTAGGTGACGATGTCCGCACGCCGAAATCGGTATATCGACTGTTTCGGATCTCCAACGACAAAGAGTGCCCCTGGTCGTGGCCTACACTTTCTCCAGTCCGTTTCGGACGCATCATCAGAGACGAGCAACATCATCACTTCCGCCTGTATCGGGTCGGTGTCCTGAAATTCATCTACCAGCAGATGAGAAAATCGTCGGCGAAAGTGGGTTCTGACCATAGGTTTGTCACGGAGAAGGGTAGCTGCCTTCATAAGAAGGTCCTGGAAGTTTAGTTTGCCATGTTGCTCCCGAATATTGTCATAAGTGCTGATTGCCCCACGAATGGCCCGTAATACAGGTTCGTAACGGTGCTCACGCCATTTCTTTGTCAATGGTTCGGCAAAATTGACTCGGAAATGTTCCCATTGTTCAAGCACAGCGTCAGCTTGTTTAGGTCCTCCGGGCCAATATTTCTTGGCCGGTTTTCTATTAGGCTTAAATTCTTCCAGGATCTCGAACAGCTCATGCGGCCTGTTTGTTCGGGTTGCCTGACGGAACATTCGACTTACCTTCTGCAAATGAGGAATCAGTTTGTCACTTCCATAGTTGGACGGGAACTGATCGACAATCGGTAACAGAGGTGTGAAGAAGTCGTCCAGGCTATCTCGAATCTGTTCCGTGCTCGGAGCCATAGTCTTTTCAGCGGGCCATTCATCTATATCCGGATAAAGCGCCAGTCGGTGGAAGCTTTGGCGTAGTTCCCCTATTTCCACCCCCAACAGTTCTAATTCTTCAAGGATAGGATCGTTCCTCGCGTATAATTCTGCGATGTGGGTGTCCCACGATTGGTCCATCAATGCCGCGTCTTGCGCTTCATCAATCTCGTGAAAATTTATATCTACTCCTGCTTCCACGGGGCGTTCCCGTAGTATGCGGCCACAGAAGGAATGTATGGTTCCTATGAAGCATGTTTCGATGTTCTCAATTGCCCTGTGGAGATTATTATTGGCTGAATTATTATGTGTCTTGAGTTCTTGCTCCAACTCGATCTGGAATCTGGAGCGAAGCTCAGCCGCTGCTTTTCTCGTAAATGTGACGGCCGCCATCGAGTTGATTGCGCATTTCCCCGTTGCAACGAGGCGTGTCATTCTTTTGACCATGCTGGTGGTTTTTCCCGTGCCTGCAGCGGCCTCCACCAATATCGAAGAATCTAGGTCCTCAAGGATTATGTCTCGTTCCGCCTGATCCGGAATTATATGCTCCATCATATTCCTCGCAGCTCCCTGACAGGATCGAGCAATTTGTTTCGGCTATTTTTTAACTTGGCGAGGGAGAATTTTGTCTGCGTTTTGGGGTCGTCACAAATGATAAGATAGTCGCAATATTTGCAGTCCTTGGAGTCGTTAGTCGCAATGAAAGCGGCGTTCGATATTATTTTACATAGGTTTCCTATGACATCGAACTCGGTTTCATTTTTAGGCGATCGATGTATCCTCAGACCTCGAGTCTTGATTCCTGGAAAGAAGTAGACGAAATCATGAATGATCGGGGTATGGATATTGCTGTGTCGCAACAGATTTTCCGCAAGTTGAGAATATAGAATATGCTGAACTATGCTACCACGGGAAAAGTTCCGACCCTGCTCATACTTGTAAGAACTACCAAGTTTGTAATCAACGATCCGAAAGATCGATTCAGTTTCACTATCGTATTTATCCACGCGATCTATCTTACCTCTGGTACGGACGGTGGACCCGTCGGATAGACGTAGGCTCATTGGATCCGGGAGCGTCACGGTTGCTTCCGGGTTTGCTGCCAAGCCAATAGATGCTTCCAGCATCGTCGGACGCCACTTGTGTGAAATGATTTCCTCCTCCACGAGGAAAACTTTTGCGGCAGATTCAAGTTCGAGAATTTGTCGGCGCACGGCGCTATCGTTTGGGGCCGGTACAAGAAATTGATGTCGTTTTATGCATACATCCACGACTTTCAACAATTTTGGGAGATCGCGCTCGTATAATGGCTTTCTTCGTTCTTTGATCAGTTCGGCGCCAAAGGTATAGAAGACTTCATGGGCGAGGTTCCCGAACTGCATTGGGTCCAGCCAGCGGGTAGGATCAAGTTCAACTTCATCCGGTGGTTTCAAGCCCAGCGCATATCTGAAGAAATATCTCAGAGGACACGATCCTAAGGTTTCCAAGGCAGACGCCGACAAAACTGGTCCGCCGGGGGTAGTTGGATCCATATCCTTACAAAACCCTCCAATGAATCCGTCGTATTCCGTGAAAGTGTCCGAACATCTTTTTTCTAATGCAATTGAGCCTCTAGCCAGGTTAGGAAAATTTTGTGCGACGATGTCCCTTGCGTTTTGATAATCCCGATCACAGAGAAATGACAGCCACCATTCATTCGATTCAATCGCAATGTCTGAACTTGATGCGGCAACGGAAGCAGGGGCCCCCAACCATTCAAACATTCTCTCCTGGTCTGATTCTCGTTGATTTGATAAAATGCGAAAAGCGGAAAACAATGCGGAGCTTGGGAAAAGCGCTCGATCTTCCAGTATATCATGTGAGGTGAAACCTAGAGTAACAGATCCGCGTAAACGAGCGAACAGTCGAGCTAGTTTCAATACCTTTTGCTTCGGTTCTGTCGCAGCGAGGGTTAAGTCGGGTGAAATGCGTTCTTTCTCGTGATCAAGAAATGCTGGGTCTTGAAAAGTAGCTCCTGGAAAACGAGTATCATCGAGTCCGAGTATAAAAGTGAATATTCTGCCGGAATGCCCACCTGACGCAAGGTTTGCGGTATGGAGCTTGCCGGGCTGAGGACCACTCCCCATAACTCTCGTTTCGTCAGGTAAAGTCATGAGCCAATCGAAGATGTCCAATTTTGTCGAGTCGCTTTCGTTTTCAAGCCATCCTCGTAACTCCTGAATCTTTAACTTCAGAGCGAGCTTTGAGTAGTTATCGAACTCCGTGCCTGAACGAGCAAAATTCTCTAGAAAGAAGAGAGCCGAATCCAGTGTGGTCATCATGTCAGAGGGCTGAGAGATAAGCAGCAATCCGTTTGTCAATTCGAGGAGCGCCCTATAGTCATTAATGCCATGTTTTTTTGTAGGCGGCCCAACGTGATTCTTCACTTCGTTTCTTTTGGAAGAGTTTGTCTCCTGATTGTCCTTTGCCTGTTCATAATAGTATTTTCGTCGGAGAGCGCATCTGATTGCAACCAACCCTCCTGAATCATGTTTACTAAGCTGCTTTGAGGGTAACCATTCCGGATCCAAGATAGCCACGCGATTAGAGCGTGACCAGGTCTGGAGAGTCGGGCAGGAATTCCATCGGCAAAGGTCACCAGTTCAAATGGCGTGTCAATGTCCTGAGACAAGGCAGCGTAAGAGAAAAGATCATATATGATGGGAACGTAAGTTCTCTGGTCGGTGTAAAGTAGCTCAACCTCGTCAAGATGATGTCTAGGCTGAGTTGAAGAGATTTCGGTGGGAGCTATTGTCTGTCGAATAGCTTCGCGAACTTCATTGGTAAATCCGAGCGCTTGAAAAATTTTCCCGGAACCATCTCCCTGAGCTTCCGGAGCGCTAGCCGGTTCCATTATCCAGCTTAGTATCCGCGCGTCTGATACTTTATCACCTTCAGCCCCACTTGTGGGTTTATCAACCGGTAAGAAAATGAACCGATCCGGCCCAATTGACTCTATCAGTTTCTTTTCCAGCGATGCGATGTCAAGATCTTCCGGGGCCAGAGCAAAGAAGATGCCAGACTGCTGAATGCCACCATCTTGGATGAGTTGAGTTCCTAAGGTCAAAACTTCAGCGTAATCCACAAGTTTCCGTTCATCCAAGATCCTGAGATATTCGTTTAACAGCCAAGCTATGTCATGAGCTTTTTCAGAAGATTCAAAAGCTCCTGGGTCGAGATCTTCAGGTCTTATCCCGCTAATTCTTAGTGAGTATATGGTTTGCGAAAGACTTCTCGCTAGAGTGTCTCTTGGAAAAAGGGCCGAGAAATAACTTTCTCCTGTCCCGATCAATTCATTTATCAATCGGGTGACTATTATCCATGCCCCTGTTTCCGATATCCATTTTTGTCCTGTTGATGCTAATCGCAAATTTGCGATGCTTAACGCGAAGCCTTTAAGCGTTTGAACCCTAACGTTTGTGACTGAGAATCCGTCTCTGGTAACGTTTTCTATCCATTGATGCCCGACTCGGAGCGAAGGCCCGATCAGTATCTTTTGTTCAAGCCGATGTTCCCCGCAAAACGACGCAAGGGCTCCTATGAATTTATTCAAACGTTTGCTCCTAGTTTTCAGTGGGCGTAATTGTGGATTAATCACGTAATTTTATCGATGTCAAACTCAATGAAATTGTTTGAACGATTTAGTATAGTGAACTTTGCTGAATCTCGTGGCCTGGGCGCCATTATTCAGAGAAAAATGATTTTCCCACAGGGGAGCAAAATTGAGTGTTATCGATATTCACATACATGTCGGCAAACGCGAACATTTGACCGAGATTTTTCTAAACTATTTCAGAAATGAGTTTGGAGAACCGGCTCTTCAAGCCATGGACGATCTCACGCCGGCGAAATTCGACAAGTTTCTCCAACTCGAAGGTGTGGACAAAGGAGTGCTGCTTTCCGAATATTCTCCAGAAGTTACGGGTGTGGTTCCAAATGAATTTACGGTCGAGTTTGCCAGATCAACCGACAGGCTGATACCGTTTGGTTCAATCAATATTAATTCTTCCGTTGATACCGGCGCTCAAGCTGAGCACGCGCTCAAGGATCTTGGATGCAAGGGGCTTAAGCTTCTCCCGTCCTATGGATACTACTATCCAAATGATTCCCGCATGTACGACGCGTACGAGGTTGCTCAAAACAGGGGTGCCATAGTGATGTTTCATACAGGGACATCTTTGTTCCCTAAGACTCGGGTTCGCTACGCTCATCCCTTGTTGCTCGATGATGTGGCTGTGGATTTTCCTGAGTTGAGGATAGTGATGTGTCACGGTGGAAGGCCATTTTGGTATCACGAGTCTGAATGGATGCTGAGACGCCATCCTAACCTTTTCATAGATATTTCAGGAATTCCCCCGGTTCAATTGCCAAGGAATTTCCCGAAACTCGAAAGGTTTTATGATCGTTTCCTTTTCGGGAGTGACTGGCCAAATTTTATTTCGATCAGAAGCCAGGCGGATCAGGTCCGAGAGCTTCCTTACAACGCAGAGATCATCGAGGCAATTTTGTGGAGCAATGCGGCTCGACTTTTGGAGATATCGATATAGGCTTTAGGAACCGCGTGTGTATTTGTGGGTAGAACAGGTCCGTCATTGCTTGGTATGGGTGTCTCCTGTGTGTCATCTCTCGTGAGCGCAGCGACGAGAGATCTTACCAAGCAGCCGGATAGATTTTCCCAAAGGTCGGAACGACATGTAGTTGGAGGCCGCTACCAGTGAATGTCTATGAAGACGCATT
>JAPLJJ010000118.1 GCA_026388665.1 Deltaproteobacteria bacterium | reverse complement strand
GTTTCGGGTGTCTTGTCTGGAGCCTTAATGACTTTACAGACATTGTCCTTATCCTTAATTACGACCCAACTCTCGCCATCGGCAAAAGCAACAAGAGTTGAAAGACCAAAAATGACACAGATGAAAAGACCAAAAATTTGTTTAGCTTTCATATTGCTCTCCTGTAAATCGACATGTCATGCTATATGATATCGCTATTCTGCTCAAAAGCAATTTCTTGTAATTGAAAATGTTTAAGAGGCTCGTGGAGAATAATCAATTACGATCGGGACAAAATAAAACCCTAACCGCTTGAACGACTAGGGCCAATGAGTAACCGTCTCCCAGAAAATTACCCACAAATGAAACGAACGGACATTTAAGTCCATTGCTGGAATAACAATTTCAATACGGAAACACAAGATAATTCAGAATCGATAGACTAGGAATTCAATGACGTCCTGGAAGGTTTATCTTCTCCGATGCTCTGACGGAAGTCTGTACTGCGGTACTACGACTGACATAGAACGGCGAGTCCAGCAGCATAATCAAGGTGTGGGTTCCCGTTACACGAGGTCGAGGCTTCCTGTCAGGTTGGTTTGGTCGTCTCGTGAATTGAGCAAATCAGAAGCATTTAAGGAAGAGTACCGAATTAAGCGGATCAGTAAAGATATGAAGGAGCAACTTGTTGCCGTAGGAGTTAGTCATTAGAGAAAATTAGTCCGAAAGGTTTCAAACGGCGGCAACTGCAAAAGTTGAGTAGAGTTACTCAGGATTGTAATCCACATCAGTTCACTTCCCCCACCAGTATGAATGCGCTCCAGAAGAATGGATGTTTGTAACCGGCGTTGCGTATATTGGTTGGTACCGCTTCCAGTGAGTCGAGCCTCGTCTTGCCTTCCCTGGGGTACATAAACAAATTACTCCCCGAGTCTATTGCGGATACCGCGGAACAGCTAGAGCGTCGATCATTTTTCTCCAAAACCCTTGAAAAAAGTATAACAAAATACCCCATCCGGCTCCGTTGTTCTGTAGAGGTCCTTAATTCCTTCCTCAAAGACTTGTTGGTCTATCAGTCCCGCTTTAACTGCAGATTCACGAACACCTTCGATCATAGCCGTAAAAGTCTTTTTGGTGAAACCTTCAACAAATTCGGGTTTGCTTGAATCAACGTAAACCATCCGTGGGGAAACTCGAATCGAATGAAAGCCCGCTTGTTGTAAAAGCGGATATAATTCCCTGCCCACCATAGCGTTACCACCTGCTCTTTTCTGTAGTTCTACTTGACACTGAATTGCCTTACGGGCGGACGGGCTATCCGGGTAGAAAAACGCGGAACCGTGATCACCTTCAATTGCGGTAATTGTACCAGTAGGCTTGAGAATGACTTTTAAGGAATTTAGCGCATCAAGCGGTCTAGATAAATGCTCCAGAACGAAACATACGAAAATGTGGTCGAAAGTTTCCGGCCTAAAGTGTAAATTGAAGATATCCGCTTGTTGGAACTGGACATTGGTTAAGCCCGCATCTGATACTCTTTTCCTAGCTTCAGTAATTGAGTCTTCAGATATATCAATAGAAGTAATAAACGCATTGGGGCTGTTCCGCGCGAGAGTAACAGTCTGAGCGCCAACACCGCAACCCGCTTCAAGTATAGTGCTACCGGTAGGATATGAAGTGTCTGAATGGAGCAATTCAACCAATGTGGAAGCCTGGTCCTGAAGGCGTATGTTTTCTCTAGGGTCGTATCCGTGAACATATGAGATATTCATGTTTCCCCGTGTGTCATTGCAGAATTACCCATGGTTGGTTTAAAATTGATATGGATGGCGCTATGGACAATATTAAACGTTATCCTTGCTAGCGACCTTTCTTAATTGCCTTCAGAGCTATTCTATCAACCAGCCCTGGCGCAATCAATTTCACCCACTGGCCTACTTGCCCACGGAGGCTCATTACTAATTCCCGCCTGCGCTGCGCCATACCCTTAAGAATCAATTGCGCACACCTTTCCACCGGCATGACTTTTTTCTCCTGTACTGGGCTCTGTCCCAGCAGGTGGCCATCGGCTCCAAACGCCCGTGCACGGACTTCCGTGGCCACAAAATCCGGATAGATCATTGTTACACTAACTCCATACGGAGCTATTTCAATGCGCAGAGAGTCGAAGAAACCGGCCATGGCGTGTTTACTAGCCGCATAGCCACTACGGGTTGGCACACCCGCCTTACCTGTCAAACTGGAAATACCGACTATTTGACCTCGCGTCTTTTTTAAATACGGCAGCGCATAATACGTACAGTAAACGCTACCAAAATAATTCGTGCGCATGATTTGCTCGAGAATACCAAGGTCGCTCAATTCTTCGAAATTCGCCCACATGGTTATTCCGGCATTATTGACCAGTACGTCAATACGCCGATAGTTTTCTACTGTCTGTTGAATCAGACCCGCACACTGAGATTGTTCGCTAACGTCCGTTGGAATGGCAATAGCCTTACCTCCACGAACTAGACACTCCTGTCTTACTGTTTCCAGTCGTTCGGCATTGCGAGCTGCAAGCGACAACCAAGCTCCCTGCGCCGCAAGTTGATAGGCGAGTTCTTGCCCAATTCCACTTGAAGCGCCGGTAATCATGATAACTTTATCTCTAAAACTTGATTTGGTCATTTTGGATCTCCACCGCTTAATCGGAGTTGCCTTAGGTGACTACGTGTCCAGGCAATTATTTCTGGTCTCTCTGGGAAAGAGTTGTGTAACCAGTTGTCGAGTCTCATTGAGCCATGTCTGTCGCTGGTCATGAGTACTCGTCACGATGACATTGAACATCCTGCGGTGGAAGACGTGGACGCCGCACAACCCGAAAATACAACTTTTCCACAGTGACTCCAGTGGGTCACCGAAGGCTGATTGCTCCCGTTCATCCGGGGTGTTGGAGGTGTTGAGAACCAAAGCAGCTTTGGCTTTGAGCAGCCCGATTGGGACGCCGTCACCAGTGTCGTCGTCTTCAAACCGGTAGGCTATGCCCGGTCTGATGACCCTGTCCATCCATCCCTTCAGAATGGCCGGTGGTTGACCCCACCAATTAGGGTGGACAATGACTATGCCGTCGGAAGACCTCAACTCTTCACAATGATACTGAATGTTCTCGGGGATCAATCCGTGTTCAGGGATTTCCGCCTTGGTGAGGAGTGGATCAAATTTGTCGGCGTACAGATCGTGGAATAGCACACGATGTCCATTGTCCCGGGAAGTTTCGCACACGGTGGAGGCTATGGCATGGTTGAAACTGTTCGGGTCCGGATGACCAAGGATGACAAGTATGTTCATTTTCTATTCAAACTCCTTTAACAAAAAATGAACCAGTTTCCTGTTCCTTCAAAACCCCTATGTGGGCAAGACTATGTTCTAACAAAAGTGTGGACTCCCCGCTTCACATTTTTGAAGTTCACGACCTTTACTATAAAATCCTTTACACTTCTCAGGAATTTTGGATCATCCAGGGCAGCCACTATTATGGCTTCAGTTATTTTGGTGTCATCCCAATGGATATCCTTCAAGATTTGTCGATCACCGTATGTGGTACGAACCCAATCCAAGAACATTTTCCCTTCACGTTCCTGGTCTGTGATCTTAAGTCTGCCTTGATGAGCAACAAAGATCTCATCCGATCCAG
>JAPLJJ010000281.1 GCA_026388665.1 Deltaproteobacteria bacterium | reverse complement strand
CAGTGTGAGGTTTTGTCTCGGGATGCAGAATTTGGCTAGCGACATCGAATTCCCCGGCCTCTGCAAATGCGGCCGCACTCATGCTTTTCTCGAACTGCCCGACAACCGGCCCGGTAGTTCTATAAATGCCGAGGCATTCCTCTTCAGAGATTTGCGCGTTTTCTTTTCGCTTTGCTTCTGAATTAAGAAAATTCACGGCAGTTTCGGGCTCATCCGCTTCAGCGAAAGTAATAGCGTTAAGCATTGCGGTGATCTTATCTTTGACTCTTTTCATGTCGCTCTCCTGTCTGGACAGTGGCATACAAGATATGTGCCAACATAATACAGAACTATTATCAGGAGATAGAACGGAAATTGAGACGCCTTGTGTTGCAATAATCGAGGCCGAAAAATAGCGAGATAATCAAAGCGTTGCAATTGGGAACCTTGCGTTGCAATTTGCCACAACAGGTATTATTCATGTTTGCGGTTCCAAATCTTGTGGGTGATTCAAATATCTGCCGGAAAAGTCCAAGTTGTGTTGCATATTGCAAATTGAATTTTCCTCCCTGCCCCTGAAAAGGTAAACAAATGCCTTTAACAGTGTTCAGTCTGAGACACAAAGTGATACTCGGCGTAGCCGCTGTTTATCTGTTTATGACTGCAACAATTATTGGCAGCTATTATTTCATGAAGTCTCTCGAGGAGAAGATTGGTTATCTCGAAGAAATCAGCAAGGTAGAAGAAGGCGCATTAGAGATCAGACGCTTTGAGAAAAACTATTTCCTCTACGGGGATGATCAGTCTCTCAAAACAGCCCTCTATCATTTGAGCCGGGTTCAATCCTTAGTTGAGAAAAACCTATCGAAAATCGAAGAGTTAATATCTCCTGAGCAAACGAAGGAATTCAGGGATTCTTTAATTATTTATGAGCAGTTGTTGACCGAATGCTCGAATTTAGCCGGCAAGGGACAGTGCCTGACATCTCCAGAAAGACGCGTTGAATACGAAACTAAAATCAGGAAAACCGGTTCATCAATCCTACAGTTTGCAGAAAACCTGGCCCGACGTAAACGTCAATCAATAAGAGAAACTATGGCCGCGACGCTGAAACTGCTACTGTTAGGTTTGGCGGTCGCAGGAATCGGATTTGTGGCTCTCGGTAGCTTTTTGTTGGCTAAAGTGAACAGGTATCTGAAGTTGCTGGAGAAAAGCGCAGAAAGCATCGCCAAGGGAGAGTTTGAACCTATCGAGAACCTTCCGCCGGAAAAAGAGATCCGGGAAATCTTTACGTCTTTCAACAGGATGGCTTTGCGATTAAGGGAACGAGAAGAGCAGCTTGTCCAGTCAAAGAAACTGGCGTCACTCGGCACTATGCTTGCCGGTGTCGCTCACGAGATAAACAACCCGCTGTCCAACATCTCTTCCTCCTGTGAGATCATACTCGAGGAGCTTGATGAGGCGGATCGAGAATTCCAGAGAAGCCTTCTGCGAAAAGTCCTAGACCAGGTAGAGAAGGCTCGGTCTATCGTGCTCAACCTGCTCGAATTCTCACGCAGCAAAGAGTTTAGGCTGGAAAATCTAAATCTCCGAATGATAATGGACAAGACGCTAGGTTTGATCCAGGGACAAAAACCCGCAGGCGTCCGAGTAGTTACGAACATAGACACAAAACTCTGGATAATGGCTGATAGGCAGAGGATCGAACAGGCATTCATGAATTTAATATCGAATGCGTATCAGGCCATTCAGGGTGAGGGTGAAGTTAAGATTAGAGCTTTTTCCTCGAATGACGGGAAGGTAAAAATACGAATACGAGATACAGGGAAAGGTATATCACGGGAGAATCTACCCAGGGTGTTCGACCCCTTTTTCACCACCAAGGATGTGGGTAAGGGCACTGGGCTGGGGCTGTTCATCACCCACGACATAATTATGAGGCATAAAGGGAATATTCGTGTTGAGAGTTCACCTAGTGAAGGAACTGTATTTTTTATATCTCTTCCTGCTGCGGAGCCTGTAGAATGCACAATCCCCCGAGAATTCTCATTATAGACGATGAGGAATTAGCGCTTTCAAATCTTGAACACATTCTAAAGAAACAGGGCTATGAAATTATGACAGCGGACACCGGGCCTAAAGGGCTGAATGCGATCCGGACGGAATCCTTCGACGTGGTGCTCACTGATCTTAAGATGGAGAAGGTGGATGGTATGCAGATTCTGGAAGAGTGCCGTAAGAAGCATCCTTCTACTGAAGTGATAATGATCACAGGGTACGCAACCGTGGATTCAGCAATTGAAGCTATGAAAAATGGCGCGTATCACTATGTTTCCAAGCCCTACCGTATTGACGCCGCTCGCAAGATAGTCGCTGAAGCTATCGAAAAAATAGGACTCAGGGAAGAAAATCTTCATCTCAAACAAGAGCTGAAGAAATTACAGGAAGTTGGTCAGGTAAAGATCATAACAAAGGATCCCGCCATGTTAAGGATCCTGGAAACCGCCCGCCAGATTGCGCCCACCGATTGCAATGTTCTGATCACTGGAGAATCCGGAACAGGCAAAGAGTTATTAGCCCGTTTTGTGCATGAACACAGCCAGAGGAGTTCATCCACTATGATGGCTGTTAATTGTGGGACCTTTAACGAAGAGTTGCTGACCAACGAGCTGTTCGGCCACGACAAAGGCGCGTTTACCGGCGCTCACATAAGCAAACCGGGCATAATAGAACTCGCAAACGGGGGGACGCTGTTTCTCGATGAAATCACCGAGATGTCCGTCAACATGCAAGCCAAGCTTCTGAGGCTCCTTCAGGAAAGACAACTGATGCGGGTCGGTGGAACCAATACGATCAATGTGGATGTGCGTTTTATTGCCGCCACCAACAGAAATATCCAAGACGCAGTCATGTCTAAAGAATTCAGGAAAGATCTGTATTACCGACTCAATGTCGTAGCGCTTGGTCTGCCGCCGTTGGCTGCTCGTAAAAATGACATACCTTTACTCGCTCAATTCCTCTTGGAAAAGCACTCGAAAATCATGCGTCGCGACATGCCTGTTCTTTCAAAGGATGTGATGGAGATATTGAAAGGTTATGACTTCCCCGGAAACGTTAGGGAATTGGAGAACATTATCGAGCGAGGAATAGCGCTATCTACTGAAGCGGTAATCGAAGAGAGGCATCTTCCTGACGATATAAGGGATCTCCAGATTACTACCTACAGGCGGAAGGACGGGGGGTTCCCGACCCTTGAAGAACAGGAAATCCGTTACATAAAGCAAGTCCTCGTTGAAAGTGGTGGGAACAAGACCCTTGCGGCGGAAACCCTTGGTATTGATAGGGTTTCTCTGTGGCGGAAAATTAAACGATACGGTCTTGAATGATCCAATCTGTTGAGGGTAGCCTGCGACGCAAAGAAGGCCCTATGATCTGGTAACAAGCACCGGGCAGAGCGCATGTCCTATGACACGCTCGGCGACGCTTCCCATCAAGAGTCGTTTCAAACCGGTTCGGCCGTGTGAGCCGATTATTATCATGCCTGCGCTTTTCTGTTTCGCCGTTTGATTTATCACTTCAGCGGCGTCGCCTTCACGTAGTAACAGTTCCACCGGAATACCCTGCGCCTCAGATTTTGTTCTAACGGGATCCAGGACTTCCCTGGCCTGACGAAGCATCTGTTCTGCCACCTTTGCGTCAAGCCCGTAGAGTTGAGAAGGAATATCAGCGACAGACAAAGCCGACAGTCTCAATCCATACGATTTCTGTAATTCAAAGGCAATTGACGTCGCTCGCTCACTGGACCAAGATCCGTCAACCGCTAACAAAATTGCGTTCAAATCTATTTCCGCTCCTCGGGGGACGGCCAGAACGTCGATGTGGCTGAAGCCTATGACACGTGCGGCTATACTTCCCATCAAGACGGTTTTGACAGGATTGCTTCCGCGCACACCAACAACTATCAAGTCACAATCAAGGTCTTCCGCAGTGTCTACAATTGTCTCCGGCGGTTCACCGATTTCCAAAATTGTCCGTATAAGAACACCATAGGATTCTGAAATTTTGAGCGCCTCATCCAGAGCCTTCTGGTAAGGCGCTACTATGAGATCGTTCACATGTTCACGAACACCGACCAGGCTTAGTTCTCCAGTATAGGGAGGCGCCACCGCGATTACCTGGATGGCGCCTTTTTCCGCCCTGGCTAGAGGAAATGCCTGGCGGAGCGCGTGCAAACTGGAACTCGATCCGTCAATGGCTACAAGAATACGTTTAAACATGTTCGTATGATTCTGCCATCTGGGCAGCCAATTCAGCTCGCTTGCCTTTGATCATGCCGCCGATAATGATCACGGCCCCAATGGCTAGAGCGAGGCACATTGTGGCGAAGCTTACCATATCCAGTATAGAGAGCAGAGTTTGGTCAGCCGACATCAATCCTAATTGGGTAAGATATTGGGGGACTGCCAGGGCCCGGCTCACAGCCACGATCAGCATGATGGTCCCCATGACGACCTTAATCATGTTTTCTTTTACATATGTTGTTCCGATCGCCCCAAGTTGAACCCCCAAGAGCGAGCCAGCGAGAATAATCAGCGTAAGTCTGATGTCTACCATGCCGTGCATTGCCCATTTCACAGTGCCGCCAAGACCCATAAGGAAGGCGATTACAAGCTCACTTGCCGACGAGATGAGACCGGAAGCGCCGATAACGTAAATCATGCCTGGGACCCCAACAAATCCTCCCACGGCGATGGTGGCCGCAAGTAAACCCGTAGCAAAACCGACCGGGATTGTGAACCACAGCGATATCGTGAGATTCGCCGTCTTGAAATGAATCATCGGCGGCAAATTGATCGCTTGAAGGCGTCGGGCCAGTTTGGGAACAGGATCGCCTCCTTCTGATTTAGAACTCTTCCACGCGTCATAGAAGACGTAGCCGCCAACAAACAGTAGCACTACTACGAACGATAAGCTCACATAAAGGTTGGATCCTGCCTCTCCCCATTTGGTGAGAATCATCTCTTGGATCTTTATACCGGCCTGGACCCCCACAGTGGCCGACGCTGCCATGACAACCCCTAGCTTGAGGTCTACCTGACCGTATTTAAACCTTTTATACGCCCCCACCATGGCCTTGGGGAACTTGTGACACATGTTGCTTGCGACTGCTACAGCGGCCGGTACCCCAAGACTCATCATGGCTGGGGTCAAAACAAATGCTCCACCGGACCCTATGAATCCGCTAACCAGGCCTCCGATGAAGCCGACTATGAATAAGAAGGACACATTCATCCATGTGAGATCTATAAATTTCACAGCCTCGAGAGCATGATCGGTCATTTTCAACTCCTTTCAGTCAAACCCTGGAACCAATATGCGCTAAGCGCTCATCCTCAAACGAGCACGCGGTCTTTGTGTCGGTCGTGGCACGGACACGGTAGGACGCTCGGTAGGCCGTTTAGTTATCGCTACAATGCCCAACACCGACCATAGATTACTGGTGAATGCGCCATGCGCAAATGAAAAGACGAAAACAGTCGCGATCGGTAAGGCCGCGTAAAAACCTCCCCGAGAAAAAAGCTCGGTTATAGGGTTAGCGAAGGAGAAAACAGCCGCATACAGGGCTGCAGTTATTGCGCCATACATTATGGTTTGAATCACAATCTTTTTCTTCTTAACTTCACTCTTTACCGCCATATCTGTTCTCCTTTTGTTATTGAGCGTTATTCCTCGTCGACAATCTTGATGTGCTAGGACATGTTCAGGGAAATCAGCCTGTCGGCTGTAGCGTCTACCGGGGATACAAAATATAGATTTTCTAAACCCGATATGAACGTTCTCTTGCCCTTGTCTTGGGCTGATTTTTCCTCTCGACGTCTCTCGCAGCGGATCGCTTCTCAGATTCGTGAAGGATCCCTCGTGCCATCTGCCATTCGCCTTCCTCAGCGAATGCCGCCGCAACGGCCATCTTTTCCAATTTCTGGAGCCATGTTCTCATTTTTATTTCCTCCACTTGGTTTGAGATCATCATTTCTGGTCTCTTCCTATCAAATTCCATGCCAATATATTTAGCCACGACAAGACCTTGTTTTAATAAGACAAAAATAGACACATGCTTTGGTGATAAGCATAGAGCGCTGTTGCGGTTCGCAACAATAAGCCCCAAAAAACCGAATCAGGCCATAATCTCAATCACATAGCTCTTATTACGGCATAATCTTAGATGTTGCGATGTGCAACACAGTGTTGCTGGTGAATATGCGATGCATGCCAAAAACCGCTAATACGCGGCCAATCTTGTCTCCACGGAACAGTTATCGTTGATGCATCAGGGGCTTGAGTTTATAATGGCTTCTCGTAACCAATGGTCGATGATAAGGAATGGTTCGCTATGGGATTTTTTAAGAAAAATCACGAAGAACGCCCGACGGTCCCTCAAGAATTAATTGATCTCAGAACAGCGCTGGACTCAGCTCGTTTGCCGGAGCACGTGGCCTCGGTAGCGTTCAAGGAACTTGAGCGGACAGAAAAGACTGATCCCTCGGCTGCGGAATATTCAATAGGCCTGAACTATCTGGAATACGTTATCGCTCTGCCCTGGAATCGTTACACCGATGACAACCTTGATCTCTCTCGCGCTCGGACCATATTGGAACGTCAGCATTACGGCCTCCAATTGGCCAAAGAACGTGTTCTGGAATTTTTGGCGGTGCGGACTCTTAGAAACAAACAGGGCTTCAGGATTCTAGTTGTTGACGATGAGGAAATGGCCAGGCAAAACATTGAACGTGTAATCCTGAAAGAGGGCCATATTGTCCAGACAGCTTCCAACGGGGTGGAGGCCCTTGAGAGAGTGAAAGTCCAGGAGTTTGACCTGATCATTACTGATCTAAAAATGGATCAGATGGACGGGATTCAACTCACCGAGAACATAAAGAAGGCATCCCCCCGCACTGAAATCATGCTTGTTACAGGGCACGCGACGGTAGACTCTGCGGTGGACGCTTTTACAAAGGGGGCCGCATATTATCTCCCCAAACCATATAAGTTGGACGACTTGAGGGCCGCGGTAAGACGTATTCTGGAGAAAAAGCGTCACGCTCAAATTACCCGTGGCCCGATATTGTGTTTCGCCGGCCCGCCAGGCACGGGCAAGACGTCTATCGGCTTAGCGATTGCCGAGGCTATGGAGCGGAAATTCGCCAGGATTTCGATGGCCGGTCTTCGTGACGAAGCCGAACTTCGGGGGCACCGTAGGACCTACGTCGGAGCTATGCCCGGACGTATAATCAGTGAAATACGAAACTTGGGACTGAAAAACCCTGTTTTCATGTTGGATGAAATTGACAAGATCGGGCAGGATTTCAGAGGTGATCCAGCGTCTGCGTTGCTCGAGATTTTGGATCCCGAGCAGAACCGGAACTTCCGTGACCATTACCTTGATGTCCCGTTTGATCTTTCTTCCGTAATGTTCATCGCGACCGCTAATGTGGTCGAGAATTTACCGGCCGCTCTTCTGGATCGTTTAGAAGTGATAAATTTTTCAGGTTACACAGAGCACGAGAAGACAAGAATAGCGCATGATTATCTTATTCCGCGACAGTTGAACGATTGCGGATTAGTCGGCCGAGGCGTGAAATTCACCGATGAGGCGGTCGCGTTAATCATTCGAGACTATACCAGGGAAGCGGGACTACGAAACCTGGAACGTGAAATCGCTAATGTATGCCGAAAACTGGCGCTGATCTACCTACAGGATGGTGGAGATCGCCTCCCCACGGAAGTCGATGCAGAAATGGTCTCGCATTTTCTTGGGCCGAGAAAGTTTCGGCATGAGGCCGCTGAATCGGCAAATCAGGTGGGCGTGACGACCGGCCTTGTATGGACCGAATTCGGTGGGGAAATCATTTTTGTTGAAGCTGCACGGATGAAAGGTAACCAGCAGTTGATACTGACGGGATCGCTTGGAGATATTCTACGGGAATCCGCTCAAACTGCGCTTAGTTACATTCGTAGTCACGCTGATGCGTTTAATATTGATCCGGACTTTTTTTATCAGACCGATCTGCACATTCATATACCTGCCGGAGCTATACCGAAGGACGGGCCATCGGCTGGTGTTACAATTGCGCTGGCCCTCATTTCTTTGCTGACAAATCGACCGGCGCGGCGAAGCGTAGCGCTAAGCGGCGAAATAACATTGAGCGGACGAATCCTTCCTGTGAGCGGTATCAGAGAAAAGACCCTGGCGGCTCAAAGGGCTGGGGTAAAAACCGTGGTGTTTCCGGATTCGAACAGCGTGGATATTGAAAGTCTGCCTGACCTGGTTAAGAACGGGTTGGAGTTCTTCTTAGCAGGGGACATACTCAGTATTGTGAATCTCGTCCTGGATCCGCCCTAACAACATCATCCAGTTGTCGAGAGAAATCTTTTGTTTCAACTCTACCATAGCATGAGAAAATTCGTTTCGATTCATGACCTTTAACGAGTATTATACAATACTGTCTTTATTCGAATTAGATATCCGGGAGTGTTTATGCCATCGTCGAGCCAAAAAAAATTCTTAGTCACAGGTGGGGCCGGTTTTATTGGAAGCCATCTTGTTGAAGAACTGCTTGAGAGAGGTCACGAAGTAAAGGTTCTCGATAACTTTGCCACCGGTAAAAAGGAAAACCTCGAGCAACTGAGTTCTGGCCGTTTCGTTCCCGGTCGTGATTTCGAGGTGATCGAAGGTGACATCAGAGACTACGGAACCGTTCTTGCGGCAACGGCCGGTCTTGATGGAATATTCCACCAAGCTGCACTGGGAAGTGTTCCTCGATCAGTCGCCGACCCATTGACTACTCAAGAAGTTAACGCAACAGGGACTTTGAATGTTTTTTGGGCCGCTTTTCAAAACAATGTCTCGCGGGTGGTCTACGCCTCATCATCATCGGTTTATGGCTCGAGTGTAATATTGCCCAAGAAAGAGGGTTCAGAGGGGCAAGCGCTATCTCCATACGCGTTGACGAAAAAAATTAATGAAGACCACGGTAAATTATTCAAAGATCTATACAATTTGAATACAGTGGGCCTCCGTTATTTCAATGTGTATGGTCCTCGCCAGGACCCGAATTCTGAATACGCTGCCGTCATACCTCGTTTCGTGACGCGATTGTTGTCGGGTGTTTCCCCTATTATTTATGGAACTGGGCTCCAGAGCCGTGACTTCACATTTGTAAAAGACGTTGTGTTGGCCAATTTGATGTCGATGGAAGCGTCGCCGGAAGTCTGCGGAGCAGCTTACAATGTGGGGCGAGGTGACCAGATAAATTTGCTCGAGTTGTTGGACAATCTTAAAAGTCTCCTAGGCTCGCAAATAGAGCCTGTGTTTGAGCCTACCAGACCGGGAGACGTTATGCATTCGTCTGCGGATGTTACCCTAGCTAAAGAAAAAATAGGATTTCAGGCGCACTGGGAATTAGAGAAGGGGCTGGAAACAAGCATAGGCTATTACAAGAAAGCATTAGGCGGGTGAGTCGGCCCGGTAAAAGATGCCCTCAGCCAAATCCCACAAGAAAGGCGTGTTTCCCCTTACTTGATGAACTGAATTACTAATGTGAGTACAAAAAAGCTTTGATCTATGGCGAATCGTCGAAGATTCAGGGAAGAGAACTTTGAACAAAAAAAAGGAGAATGTCCGACCCTAACCCCTGTACCCTCAGCCGGACAATTCTACTCTGGAGAAAATCCAGAAAAACTAATTATAAAAACCACATGGGACTGAAAATACATACAACGTCCGTGTTTGTCAAACTAGAAAACACTTTAATTACAATAAGATAATGATGTCAATTACATTGAACTAAACCTGAGATTAAATTCTAACATCTGAACAATCTGTTCCAGCTTTTGTTTGGGCTTTTTTGATGCAAATGGTATAAGTAAATTCACCGAGTACGTTGATTTATACCGTCCGTATTAACGGGTTCAGGAGGACGCGTCCGTGAGAACCTTTGACTATTTCAAGCCTGTGTGTGTAGAGGAAGCGCTATTCCTGCTCAACAAATTCGCCGATAAATCCAAACTGGTAGCGGGTGGAACCGATGTAATGGTTCAGTGGAAAAAGAGAATTATTTCCCCAGTTGCGTTAATTTCACTGAGGAACATTCCAGAGCTAAATTTCATCCGCATGAACGATTGTCTGGAAATTGGGAGCGCGACCACTCACCGTTCCCTAGAACTTTCTGCTGACATTAAATCAAAATTTCCTGCCATTTATGACGCTGTCAGTAACATTGGATCTGTTCAGGTCAGGAATTCCGCCACTATTGGCGGGAACCTGTGTAACGCCGCGCCGTCTGCCGATAGCGCGCCGCCAATGCTCGTTTTGGATACTGGCGTAAACATTGTGTCCTCGGACGGACAGCGTTCAATTCCTATTGACCAGTTTTTCAAGGGTCCGGGAAAGACCGTTGTCCAGCCAAACGAAGTTGTGAAGAGTTTCTCGATCGCCACGCCCCCCGAGAATACCGGAATGGCCTATTGGAAACACACGCGACGATCAGCGATGGATCTTCCGATCTTGGGAGTCGCCGTGCTTTTGTCGTTCGATGAAGATATTAAAACTTGTGTCAAGGCCCGTATAGGGCTCAGTGTTGTTGCTCCAACACCGATCCGAGCGCGTAAGGCCGAAGAGTTCCTTCTAGGCAACGTTGTGAACGAGGCGTCACTTGATGAGGCGGGGAAGATTGCCGCTAGTGAGTGTAGCCCCAGGACGACCATTAGAGGATCAGATTGGTATCGCCGGGAAATGGCGCGCGTCCTAGTTAAACGTGTGGGATTAATCTCAACCGAGCGCGCAAGTCATTTTTCCAAATTAGAGTCATAAGGAGCGTTCACCATGAAACGGTCCATATCATTTTCAGTAAATGGGGACACAGTCCAAGTTGAGGTTCATCCTCATTGGAATCTCCTACGGGTTTTGAGAGAGGAACTAGAGCTTACCGGCGCAAAACAGGGTTGTGGAGAGGGAGAATGTGGAGCGTGTACGGTCCTGGTAAATGGGCTTCCGATAAACAGTTGCATATATCCAATAATGGAAGTCGAAGGTAAAGATGTCCTGACGATTGAGGGGCTGGCATCCAGAGATGGCGCATTACATCCTGTTCAAGAAGCTTTTCTGGAAAAAGCCGGTGTCCAATGTGGCTTTTGTACGCCTGGCATGATCATGTCCGCCAAGGCCCTTCTCGATGCTAACCCTGATCCTGATGAGGAAGAAATAAGACAGGCCCTGGCAGGCAATATGTGTAGATGCACGGGTTACATACAAATAATAGAAAGCGTTAAACACGCAGCCGCTTTGTTGTCTTCAATTGAACAAGAGGCTTGAGATGGGAGAGCGTCTCATGGATGAGCTTTTTGTGGGTAAGTCCTTTGCTAGAATGGATAAAGATAAGGTCATCGGGCGCGCCAATTTCATTAATGATATAACTCTACCCAGAATGTTGCACGCCAAGATCTTGTACAGCGCGAGGCCTCATGCTCGAATCAAAAGCATAGATACATCAAAGGCAGAAAAATTGATGGGTGTTCGAGCAGTCCTGACGGGTTTCAATGTTCCGGAGGTCAAGGTCGGCTTCCTGGGTGATCAGACTCCATTAAAGAAGGACAAGGTAAGGCAATTTAGAGATGAAGTCGCCGCTGTCGCCGCAATTGATGAAGACACGGCTGAAGAAGCCCTGGATCTTATTAAAGTGGAATACGAAGACCTCCCTGCTGTTTACGATCCCATTGAAGCCATGAAACCGGACGCGCCGCTTGTCCACGAATTTGACGCTCGAGGAAAACCCCGAAGAAACAATCTATTGCCGTTGCCTTGGAAACTTGAAGCAGGAGATGTCAGAAAAGCGCGGGAATCCTCAAAATATGTCGTTAAAGACAGATTTTCAACACAGTGGGTTCATCAGACCTGTATGGGAACGAGCGGCGGAATAGCTGAATTTGACGTCAATGGAAATCTCATATTCAGGAGTGTGACGAACGTGCCGTTTGGTGGCAAGGACCGTCTCGACATGTTCCTGAAAAATCTTGGACTAAAAGGCCGATCTCGTGTCTTGACACCTTACGTAGGTGGAAGTTTCGGCAGTAAATTAGATACTGACATCTATGAATTCATACTTGTCCTCTTAGCTTGGAAAACAGGATGCCCGGTCAAGATTGTATTCAGTAGAAAAGAAGAATTTCTGGCCAGTCCACCGCGTCAACCTGTCATCGCCACCGTTGAGCAGGGTTGCGATTCAAACGGGAGATTAACGTTCAGAAATATTGATATGATTCTGGACAATGGCGCCTACACGTCCTGGGGCGCGACGACACCATCTGTCATGATGATCCCGGTTTCATCATTGTACAGGGTCCCCAACGTCAAGTTTCAAGCGACCTGTGTTTACACCAACAACATATACGCGCAGGCCATGCGGGGCTACGGTAACCCCCAGGCTACTTTTGTGATTGAGCAGTCTATGGATCAGCTTGCGGAAGCTTCAGGTATTGATGCGATCGAATTCAGGAAAATCAATGCTAATGTTCCATACGAAAAGACCCCGATGGACTTGAAAATAACAACCTGTCCAATGAGCGAATGTCTTGAGATCGTTGAAAAGAGACTCAACTGGTCGGAAAAAAGGAATCAGAAAACTAGTCGAGGGGTTGGGGTCGCGTCTTTTCTTCATGTCGGAGGGGGAGCGCGGGTGTACCTGTCCGACGCTCAGGGAATTATCATGAAGGTGGACGATGAGGGCAAGGTCACTGTCATTACCGGAGGAACGGACCAGGGACAGGGATCAGAGACCATAATTAAACAGATGGTTGCAGAGGCTACTGGTTTTCGGCCTGAAGATGTTTCCATATTTCAGGGAGATACCGAAGTCTGTCCATGGGATGTCGGCACACACGCAAGTCGTCACGCGTTCATAACAGGCCATGCTGTTTTGCTTGCGGGCGCAGATGTGAAGAGAAAGGTCCTGGATCTGGCGGCAAGATGGATGCCTGAAATGATAAGATTCGATCTCAGCAAGAGAGCAAGGAAAGATCCTAATTTTCAGGTTCCACTCCTGGATTTTTCTCCTCTAATGGATACGAATAACCTTGAACTAAGGAACGCGGAAGTGTTTCTCAAAGATGACCCAGAAAATAAACATTTTCGACTACCGGTCGCCAAAATTTTGAGACGCGCTCATCTTGTCGGGACCGGCAAAGGTGAAATGGTCGTGGCCGAAGCCTTCTATGATCCGCCTAATGAGATGCTCAACAGAGAAGGGAAGGGCAATCTGTCCTGCTGTTACACCTTCGGCGCGCACGGTGTGGAAGTAGAGGTGGATGAAGAGACCGGGCTGGTCACGATATTGAATTATGTCGCAGCTCATGATGTCGGTCGCGCTATTAACCCAATGCTTGTTAAAGGTCAGATTTACGGCGCTACCGTCATGGGTTGCGGGTATGCTCTCACCGAGGAGATTCAAACGAACCACGGTCGCGTCATGAATCCCAATCTCCTTGATTACAAAATACTGACGGCTAAAGATAAGATTCCTATTGATCCCGTAATCGTAGAGCCAATTGAACCTTCCGGTCCATTTGGAGCCAAAGGTATAGGCGAACCGGCATGTGTGCCATCCGCTCCGGCAATAGTCAATGCGATCTATGACGCAGTCGGGGTTAGAATCAAGGATTTACCAGTTACCCCCGAGAAACTTCTGAAAGCGATTAAAGAAAAGAAAGCTAAAGAGCAATAACAAGCGATACAAATAACGCAAGCAAGAGCGGCTCTCTGGGAACCGCTCTTTTTTTATCAAACACCGTGCGCATGAATTCAGGACTTATGCGAATTAGCGTTTCAGTGAATATCGGAGATAATAGGTGGCGCCCGCTAGAATACTTGTCCTTACAACCACATATCCCTCCCATCAAGACGATTGGTCAGGCGCATTCATTCACAACCTGATCCTGGCGATTCGTAAAAAAGGGTTTGATGTCAGAGTTCTAGCCCCTTCCAACGGAGAATTTTATGGCCATCAGATTTTGGACGGCGTACAAGTTGTTCGTTTTGGTTATTTTTGGCCCCGTACATTGGAACGACTGACGATCGGAGCGGGCGGCATCCCGGAAAATATATCAAAGAGCCCTTTAGCCAAATTCCAGATTGTACCGATGATGTTGATTTTTCTATTGAGGGCGCTTTTCGCTTCGCGCCACGCTGACATCATCTATGCTAACTGGACAGGCGCAGGCCTAGTCGGCGCTATCGTCAGCCGTCTTTCAGGCAAGCCGATGATAGTTTCTTTCAGAGGGGATGATGGATATCTGGCGCGAGACCGCCTGCTATGGAGATTTGTCACCCAATGGATCATCCGGCAGTCTCTTGCCGTAACCGCGGTCAGTTCCGAGTTACTTGAAATTATGAGGGACCTGGGCGCAGAGTCCACAAAACTGAGCCTGCCCCGTTTCGGGGTTGATACCCGACTGTTTTATCCAGGTCGTAAAAACAGAAAAACCGAGGGTTCCCTTCAGATAATTTTCGTTGGCAGTCTGATCCCCAAGAAAGGATTACAGGACCTGATCGAGGCTCTTGCCGAACCGGCATTTCTGAAGGTTTCTTTAACCATAGTGGGAGATGGATACTACGCGGACGATTTAAAGAAATTGGCTCGAGACAGGTTAAGCGATATTCAAGTGACATGGATAGGCATAGCCCCCCCAAGAGTAGTGGCTGAACTAATGCGCGAATCTGATATCCTCGTTTTGCCGAGTTACACGGAGGGCAGCCCGAATGTCATAAAGGAGGCTATGGCGTGCTCGCTGCCGGTAATCGGCACGAGGGTCGGTGGTGTGCCGGACCTTGTAATCAACGGCGAAACCGGCTTTCTCTACGAACCGGGTGACGTCTCTGCACTCCAAGAGTGCCTGTTGAAACTGATGATAAGTGAAGAAACCCGCTCTGAGATGGGTAGACTGGCAAGAAATAAGTTGGATCAGGCCGGGTTGAACTGGGATGCGACCGCATCGGATTTCGAGGCTATTTTCTTGAGAGCGTTGGATGAGGCGCATGAAAAAACGCATCTACATGGATAACGCTGCCACGTCTTTTCCTAAGCCTCCCCGTGTGGTTGAGGCCATGGTGAGGTTTATGACCGAGGTGGGGGCCAACCCAGGGCGTTCCACACACGAACAGTCGATGGAAGCCGCCCACATAGTTGACTCTACAAGAGAAAAGCTCGCTCGATTATTTAACATCCGGGATCCAAAGAGAATAGTGTTTACACTAAACGCTACCGAATCGTTGAACACTGTAATTTATGGGTTCTTGAACGCTCATGACCATGTAATCGTAACGCAAATGGAACACAACTCGGTCTTAAGACCGATCCGACATCTTGAAAAATCGATGGGTATAGAAGTTTCGGTCATTCCCTGTGACAAGATGGGTTTTCTTGACCTGGACTTTCTCAGCAAAACGATTCGTCCAACTACCGCTCTCGTATGCGTAAATCACGCGTCTAATGTTTGTGGCGTGATCCAGGACATAAAATCCGTGCGCGGTATAATTGACGGAATTCCATTACTGTTGGATGCGGCCCAGACTGCGGGCGAATTAAATATCGATGTTGAAGAACTTGGAGTGGATTTTCTTGCGTTCACAGGACACAAGGCCCTCCTGGGACCGCAGGGGGTTGGGGGACTTTATGTTCGAGAAGGTTTAAATTTGGAACCCCTAAAAAGAGGAGGAACCGGAAGCTTTTCGGAATCACAGGACCAACCGGATTTCTTTCCTGACGCTTTCGAAAGCGGAACAAGAAATAACGTAGGAATTGCCGGACTCGGCGCGGCCGTGGATTTCTTGTTTGAAACCGGGATTGATACAATTAGAAATCACTGTATGTCCCTTCTGAGGGTACTGATTGATGAGCTTGTATCCGTCCCGGGGATAGTGCTTTACGGTCCCTTGGACCCCGAGAAACAAGCGCCGATACTTTCCGTCACGTTTGATCGCGCCTTACCGGACGGGCTCGACATGTCTTTCGGTGGATGTGGAGGCAGAGCTATTCCTGCCACCTTTGAGACATTGCACCCGCACGAAGTGGGAACAATATTGCGGGATGAATACGAAATTTCGGTTAGGGTAGGACTTCATTGCGCCCCCCTGGCTCATCAGGCCCTTGGCACATTTCCTGACGGGACGGTTCGTTTCAGCCTTGGTTTTTTTAATACAGTCCAGGATGTCGAGATAACAGCGGCCGCGATAAAAAGAATAGCCGAGAAATGAAAAATTCCATGACAATCGGATTCAAGGATTGAACAAGTTTACGGACCTTGACATGCCGGACTGAATTTGCAAACTTCAAGCAAATCAGAGGCAGGCTATCAGGGGCATATTGTCTTTTTGTTTACCATTTGTGGATGCCTTGGTTTACATTGTTAGGGCATACTACATATTTCTGTTGGGCATTTGGCGGAGGAACATCTCATGTCTAAGCGCAATACTTTGCCGATTCTTTTCGCAGTCGCAGTCGTGATTGTAACTCTTCCGTTAGCTCAACCATGTCTTTCCAAGCAAGTTGGGTCTGTTAACGCAGTGGAAGGAGAGGCTCGAGTTAACGGCGCCGGTCAGACTGAATTCAAATCCGTGAAAGCCGGGGACCCCATCAATCTGAATGACTCCATCCAGACAGACCAGAACTCTAAGGTCCATATCAAACTGAACGACGATAGCCATAACTCGTTGGGGGAATTATCCGAAACAAATCTTTACGATTTTGAGCGTCAGAATGGTGCTCAATATTATGGAGCGGATGTGACCTCTGGTCTGATCAGGTTTGTGAAAAAACTTCTTGAGACGAATCCTCCATCCTCCTATACCGTTACGACACCCACGGCGATAATAAATGTTGAGCCAGGGGATAAAGCGGACTTCGTAATCCGGGTCTTTAGCCAGAAACGGACGACGGTCACTGTGATCTGGGGAAAAGTCAGGGTCAAAAATGTGTTGGAAGACCTTGCAACGGAAAGGATTGTCGGTTCTTGCAGAAGAGTGGATGTTGAAGAGAACAAGGTCCCTTCACAGGTGATGGGCGTTTCCTCACGGACGTTGAAGGATCTCATTACCAGAACTACCATCCCGGGGACCCTTTCTGAGGATGTCCCGAGTTGTGGGGAGTCTTTTGTAATAAGAAAGGAATGTCCTCGTCGCCACATTTGGGATGGTGAACGATGTGTGCCATGCCGAGACTTTGGATTGATTTTTGAAGATGGCAGATGCGTTCCTCCAGACTGTAGTGATTGCAGGGTCTTGTGGGGATCGCGCTGCGTGCCATGTCGTGAATTGGGTATGGTCTGTCTGGGAGGACGATGTGTCCAAAGGATCTGTCCTCCGTGTTCTGTCTGGAATGGGAGACGTTGCGTGCCTTGCGAGGAGTCTGGGCGCGTATGTGTGGCAGACAGATGCGTTCCACAAAGAGATTGTCCGCCATGTTCCGTTTGGAATGGCTGGCGGTGTGTTCCCTGTGCGGAGTTAGGTCGGGTTTGCATCGACGGTAGGTGTCTTTTTAGACCGTGTGAGCCATGTAAAGTAAGACGTGGCGAAGCGTGCGTGCCATGTGACGCGCTCGGACTTATTTGTGAGATGGGCAAATGCGTCCATCCGATGGCGGCCCCTGCTCATAGGGAACCAGGAGACAAGATTGCTCCATCTCCGTTGGGGCCTGTTCTTCCGCCCGCCGCGATTCCTCCAGGCATTCCTCCATTGAAGCCCTTAATCGGACCGGGAAAACCGCCGTCGGTTGGAATCAAGGAACCCCCACTCAAACCAAAACCTATGGAAACCGCTCCACCTCTAAAATTCGATCAAACCAAACCGGAGCGCGCTCCACGCGAACGAATAAAACAGGAAATAAAACCTGAACCTCGACCTGAGATGCGACGTCCGGATGTCAAACAGGAAAAGAGAGAGATTAAACAGGAACGCCCGGTTCCCGTTGGCAGACCAGACCTCAAGCCGGAATTCGGGAAGCCTGATCGTGCTCCTGGTCCACCTATAGGAGAACGCCCGGGTGAGGATGAAAAGAAGAAACGTCAGTAATCCAAGAAAGGCCGAAAATGAAAAGGATCATCTTGCTGGCTATTACGATTGCCTTATTCTATTCACCGGCAAAAGCTCAGTTGCTCGAAATGGCGGCTAATTGTGACGACGCGTCTATAAAAATAATTGAAATTATTAAACATCCTGATGCAAAAACAGCCCAAAAAATCCGAGACATGTTCGGAGTGGATATATTCAACTCCTGCGATTCTCCTGACGGGAAGGTAATTTGCTTTCAATGTTTGGATAAGAATCAACAGCTTAACCTGATCCAGTTGCATGAAAACAAGGCCACGAAAATATTTGAATTAAAGGGGCCCGGTTGTAAGTGCAATAAGACTGAATGAACACACGGCATATTTGATTTCGATCCAGGGGGATTCAAATGTGGGAATATTCAGAAAAAGTCAAAGAACATTTCTTTAACCCGAGAAACATAGGGGCATTGGAAGACGCCAACGCTGTAGGAGAAGTAGGTTCTCTAGCCTGCGGTGATGCGCTCAAGCTCTATCTGAAAATCGATCCAAAAACTGAAAAAATTCTCGATGCGAGCTTTCAAACATTCGGTTGTGGCAGCGCGATTGCGTCCAGTAGCGCGCTCACTGAAATGGTCAAGGGCAAAGCCGTGGAGGAAGCTCTCAAAATAACAAATCAAGACATAGCAAACTACCTCGGTGGCCTTCCGAAAGAAAAAATGCACTGCTCCGTCATGGGACGAGACGCTTTCCATGCTGCGGTCGCTTGTTACAGGGGTGAAGATGCGCCTCGTGAACAAATCGAAGGCGAATTAGTCTGCGAATGTTTCGGGGTGTCTGACGAACAAATTCGACGCGCAGTCCGAGAAAATAATCTGTCCACCGTTCAGGAAGTAACTGATTACACCAAAGCCGGTGGAGGGTGTGGCCTGTGTCATGAAAAAATCGAAGGGATCATCGCTCAGGTTAAGGGCGAGACCAAGACTGTGGAAAGTGAGGTTTACAAGCCTCGTAAGGCTATGACTAACATTCAAAAAATTGCTAAGATTCAAGAAGTTATAGAAAAGGAAATCAAACCAAGTCTGCAGCAAGATGGTGGAGATGTTGAACTCATTGACCTTGATGGTGACATTGTAAAGATAGCATTGCGCGGGCTTTGTTCATCCTGTCCCAGTTCCGCGCTTACCAAAGCCGGTATCGAAAATAAACTCCGTGAACTCGTTTATCCGGACCTTGTTGTGCAAGAGGTGAACGTATGAAAACAATTTACCTTGATAATAATGCGACAACTCGTGTCGCTGATGAGGTCGTTGAGGCGATAAAGCCCTTTTTCACGGAGCGTTATGGAAACCCTTCGAGTATGCACTTCTTTGGAGGAAGTGTGGCCCGAGAAATCGCGGATGCTCGAGCCAATATGGCTGAACTAATCGGGGCGTCCCCTCAGGAGATAGTATTTACGTCAGGTGGCACGGAGTCTGATTCGACCGCGATTCTGAGTGCGCTTAATACCTTACCGGAACGTCGTGAAATAGTAGCCACTCGCGTCGAGCACCCTGCGGTGTTGAACCTTTGCAAGTATCTTGCTCGCTTCAAAGGATTTACAGTGAAGTGGATTTCAGTCGACAAGTCCGGCATGATTGACATGGAGGACGTCAGACGCGCCATAAACGACAAGACCGCAATAGTTTCCGTAATGTGGGCCAATAACGAAACAGGCGTGATGTTTCCAGTGGTCGAGATTGCAGAAATAGCTGCGGGGCATGGGGCGCTAATGCATACGGACGCAGTTCAAGCGGTTGGCAAGGTACCGATAAATCTCAGCAAAACCACTATCAATTTCTTGTCGTTGTCAGGGCATAAACTGCATGCTCCCAAGGGTATCGGCGCGTTGTACATCAAGAAAGGCACTCGCTTCTCGCCATTCATGATTGGTGGCCATCAAGAGTCCAGCAGGAGAGGTGGGACAGAGAATGTCCCTGGAATAGTCGGACTTGGAGAAGCTGCTCGACTGGCCATGAACAACTTTCATGAAGAAAATACCCGTGTCAAGAAGATGCGAGACAAACTGCAGCAGGGGATTCTGGAGAAAGTCTCTCAAGCCAGAGTTAACGGACATTTTGAGCAAAGACTTCCCAATACGCTGAATATTGGTTTTGAATTCGTAGAGGGAGAGGCGATTCTGATGAGGCTGGATGAAAAGGGTATTTGCGCTTCGTCCGGATCAGCCTGCACGTCTGGCTCTCTGGAGCCTTCTCATGTTCTTAGAGCAATGGGCGTGCCCTTCACCGCGGTCCATGGTTCAATAAGATATTCGCTATCAAGGTACAACACCGAAGATGAAATCGAATACGTAATCGAAGAAACTCCCAAGATTATAGCAACTCTGCGGGCAATGTCGCCCTTCAACATCGATAATTTCAACACTGCCTGCATCGTTCAATAGAAATTCCATGGCCTGCTAAGATGAAAAAAAACGAGGGAGTGTTTAAACAGCAGTGCCGACCAGGAGACCGGCGACTGTTCCCGCTGTATTAAACTTACGCCAGAAAAGCGCAAGCACGACAACAGGGAGGTTTCCGGATGAGGCCACCGCAAATGCGAGAGCCACGAGATGCGCCACGTTCTGCGCTTCGGCCAATATTGCGATGATGATAGCTGTCGCTCCGACGATGCCAACAACAAGAGGGTTCTTATCGGGGAGACACACTCCTAATATGTTCTAAGCCATGTCCTGATGTGTACATTGCGGTTCTTGCCTGTGCGACAATCGGGGTGAGATTCTGCAATCTTGGTGATTGTCTCACGAGTGAACGACTAAACGCTGCGTTTCATTTAGTGCGGCCTCGTGGAATCCTCATTCACACCGATATGGAGTCCAAGAAGTCCGTGGGATCTGGGGGTTCCTTCAAGGCGTTTGTAAAGTTGAGGAATTCGCATGAGCCGTCTCCTGATTTCGCTAGAGACCTCATGGAGTTTGTTCGAACGAACATGAAAACGGAGATCCTGAATCTTGTAATCGAGATTGTGAAGAACTTCCCGGTATTAAGTTCTCGTCGACTTTTGCGAAGGGTCCTGCTTGCGAGGGAGTTGGGATTGCCGGTCGGTGACATTTCCCGGTTGAGGGAATGATCTTTTTTGGGATCGATAATCGGTGTCATTTCGACCGGTAGGGAGAAATCTATCCCGGCCGGGTTAGATCTCTCGTCACGCTGTTCCTCGAGATGACATGCAAGCGTCCTATGATTTCGACCAAGGGAATCACACAAAATAGCCCATACCCCTTATGGGAATGGATTGTCTACTGTATCAAAAGTATCCTAAAATAGCCTAATACGATAACTGCCTCAACTTCAACGTAAA
The DNA here is from genome assembly GCA_026388665.1 of Deltaproteobacteria bacterium. Lineage (GTDB taxonomy): Bacteria > Desulfobacterota > Desulfomonilia > Desulfomonilales > Desulfomonilaceae > CAJBEZ01. The sequence continues at coordinate 7,458 of JAPLJJ010000281.1, read as the reverse complement.
GAATCCACATAGATTAATCCCAATCTGCGGGTAGATTCTCATGATCCCCTGGAACTGACTATGTCGCAAGACATAAGCCACTGTGGGTTCCACAGCAATGCAGGTCGCATTCGGGGCCTGCCGCGTGAACAGACTTAATTCCCCCAAGAATGATCCCGGTCCGAGCACAACCTTTTCTACCTGCTCAGGCGTTCCATAACCCTTGTAAATTGCGATCTTGCCTTGGACCACAAGATATATAGACGAATTTTGCTCATTCTCCCTTATCATTATATCGCCGGGCGCAAAGTTTTCCACATTCACGACCGATCCAATAGCGGCAAGTTCTCTGACGCCCATGCCTTCAAATATTCCGAATTGCTTCAGTTGATTTATTCTTTCAATTACGTCCGGCATTTCAGCCACCTCATTGTTTACGCGCTTCAAAGCATAATCCACAACTTGGAGCACTTCCTGACTAGGGTCGTTCTTATGTGATTCAATCGTTGGTATGAATGACTTTAAGGGTTGACACTCACCGATAACATAAAAGCCGAGGATCTTTGTAAGCGCGTCATCCGAATTTGTGAGAAAGCTAAGGATACGTTCCGGGGTTTCGTTCCTGATCAAGGGGAATAGTTTTCGGCCCCGTTCTATCTTCTCATATAAAGGAATGTCCTCTATTAAAGGAATAAGGTAGGGAACTATTTCCCGTTCGATTGAGTTTTCAACCAGTTCGACGGCAATGGAAGCGGTCTCTGACTGGAGCGCCTGATACATAAGCCGCATGTCCGCGTGATATACCCAAAGCGCGTAAAATATCAGGCTAAGAGTTTCATCATTCAGTTCTTCGAGGTATTCCTTAAGCATATCGACGCTTGATGACTTAGGCATAGAATTTAGCACATGGATAGCAACAAGGTTGGAATATGCAAGAGCGAGTTCTTGCCCGAGGAACGGTAGCATTTCGAAATTCTTAAGGCCCGAGAGTCGGATAACCTCCAGGATCCCCTGCTTAGTGCGGACCGGCGCATGGAGCAGAGAAATCTCCAGAAAAGGCAATACCTCACCTTTGTATCCCATCAAGGCTTCAATTGCGGCCTTACGAGGTTCCTCCTCCATGTCGTCGAGCAGTTCAACGAGCCTGCCGACAGCGCGAACATCGCGGGAAGATAAAAAAGATAATGCCGCCTCAGCCCGTGTAGCCGCATTCTGATCGTGCAGAAGCATGAGCGCAGTGTCGGGATCAATATTGGGCGCGGCTATCTGCAATAAGTCGGGGTCTAGTTTTGTAGAACGTTCTTCAACCTCTAATGGCCCCAACTGAACGGTCGCTGTGCCACTGTCCATCCCTCGGACGGACTCGATTTGATCAAAATCGATCTCTTTCTCAACAATGACCTGTTTGAGTGTTTTCTTGTAATGTTTCCGGAAAACGAACGTCTCATACAACCAGTAAACGGCTAGAACGAATGCAATGATCGAGAATTGGTCCGCATCCATAACGGGCTTCAGGATGATCATGATCAGGGAGCCTGCAAGCATGCCGACCTTTAGGACTGTTCCTCGAATGAACGTCCGGGCCCACGACATGAGTTCCGAAGGTATTACGTTGAAAAAGATCTTGTTTATCGGACCAGCGACCGCTCTTTGTATGAGCAAAGACGTGAATTGACCATAAGCGGCAACATAGATGTTGAAAAAGAACAAAAGGGACCCGAAGAGCGCTGCGAAGTTAATGGGTTGCACAAGAGAAGCGTTTGTTAAGCCCATTGACTGATACACACGACCCATGAAAAAGAGGAGGACAAACGACACTGAAGTGGTGAGCCCGCGGAAAACACTGAGGAACGTGATCAGGGTCTGTTCTGAAGCGAATGTGTGGTTCGCAATAACACTGAACTGATATGAGAATATAGGTAGAAGAATATTTGGGATCAGTCCGGTAATGATCAGATAACGAACAATAGGGTATCGCGCAATCAGCCCGGGCACTTCTGTAATCTTCTTAGTTTGAGTCTTCGCTGTCGCCGATTTTGGGATCAGTTTCCCAAGGAACTTTTCGCCGGTAATCATCATGAACATGCCGACACCGAGCGAGACGGCCGCAAAAAGGATTAGAGTCGGATCTTGCCCAACAACTGCGGTAAAGGGTCCTGTCGCGAAACTACCGATAGTGCTCGCAAGCACCTGGGCTGCCGTGACGTATGGAAACAGGCGTTTGCCTTGCCGCGCGTCGAATAGGTCACCGGCGACATTCCATAGATATACAAGCAGTATGGAGTCTAGGAGGTTCAGGATCTGGTACAGGATCGGATACGCGATGGTTATATCCGCCTTAACCATCAGAAACAGGATTACTACCGACACGCCGCAGATATTAAGGAGCCACGAAAGAATGGTGTGATCCAGGAACAAGCGATTCAGACGATTCGCGACGCCGAACACCACGAAGGTGAGTAGCGCGTTAATCGCTAACATATAAGGAATATACTGAGGGCCGTACCTTTTTAGGAATGAGGCGTCAACGTAGTTACGGAAGAACGCGAATCCAAGGAATATGACGAAGAATATTCCGGATATCCACACGAATTTGGCAGCCTCGTGAGGATAGATTTTGAGGTATTTCTCGAGGAATTTATTCATATGCCTTCGGTGACGCGTGCAGTCGTTAAGGCTCGGATTTATGGATAGGATACTGTGTTTGTTATAAGCAAAAAAAAGCTAATAAACAATTACAATATACTCAACGAAAACATGGCCCGATTTCCCCACAACAGGCTGCTATTTCCCTAGGTAACCCTCTGTTTCGAGGAGATTCTTGACCTTAGGGCCAGTTCCGCGCGGTACCCGAAGCGGATAACCATTGGGGACACGTTTGTCCGATTTGGGTAAAATACCGCTCATGAGGTCCACTCCAGGATTCAAGCCCCAAATGTTTCTAGGGATTTCGCCGGTGCATTTAGCTACAAGAGCGAGAGGCAGATCCTTGGATAATTTGACGCGATTCAGGTTGTCAAAGGCGAGAGGTTTGGTTTGGGTAACGGTTATGCAATAGAAGTTTTTGTGTTGATGGATAATTTTCAGAGCGATGAGTCGCGGGATCAACGAATCCGACGATGGCGGCATGACCAGGTCCCAGAAGGAAAAACCGGGCGATTTCTTAACAAGTGGATCAATTTTATCCGAGCCGTCAATAAAAGCTGAGATGAGAAGTAACCAGTCCTGTTTTGGATTTTTGTTCTGTAGCGTCTGAACCATTTGAGCTGTTAGGTGTGTGGATATCTCAGGGTCTCGCCGGTCATCCCAGTCATTTGTAGTAACCCACGGGACAACGTTTTTCGTAGAACCGTCCCTGGATGGTCCCAGCGCCCACCATCCAAGTCCACCTGACCGAGTCTTGTGATCAGGATCGAACTCACTCAATAGAATAGAGAGATAGATCAGATCTGTCGGTATGTTATCTTTTCGTAGAGATTCAACGAGGATAGGGCCGTAAAGCACGAAGCGATTGAACCATTCCCCCATTGACGCGTGTCTATCCATGAGGAGATAGTTCAATTGTTCGACAATTCGTTCCTGAACGTCAGGCCGTTCAATGGGAACACGGGAATTCGCGAAGTTGACCCCATCCTTAATGATATTAGGCGGGAGCACGTGTCCTCCGCGACCTGTCCCTTGCTCAGTGATCCAGGCCGAGGAGTCGGTCAGTGCAATTGTGAGCGGAAAAACAAATAAAAGTATAACAGATATTAAAGATGGGCTGACGCAAAGTGGCTCAAATTGTCTGAAAATGTTTCTAATCAATTTCAAAAGGAACCTTCTTTTTATTTGATCGGCCCCTTTCCCCCTGTTTATGAAAGCTCTAAAACTTCGGAGAATTTTTTGAGATTTCACTTATTTATGTTTTCTTTGAGTTCCTTGCCTGCCTTAAAAAATGGCAAACTCTTATTTGAAACTACAATCTGTTCCCCTGTCTTTGGATTTCTACCAGTGTATCCTTTATATTCCTTAACTACGAATGAGCCGAAACCTCTAATCTCGATCCGATCACCACGCTCAAGCGCGTCCCCCATCGTATTGAATATCATGTCAACTATTTCTTCGGACTTCCTCATCGGGAGATCCGTTTCTTTGGATAAAGATTTTACGAGATCAGATTTGTTCATAGCAATCTCCTCTTAATCGTCGAGAACAACAGTTCCTGTATTACCCTCTTGAAAACAAGATGACGCCGGATTAAAAAAAATAATGAATTAACTATCCGGTCTAAATACAACAGGCTTTTCACTCCCCTGAAAGCAAACGAACTTGACAAAAGCCTTCCCTCAAATAAGACTATTCCGACTGCTTACGGGATCCCAACTAACCCCTATATTAGAGACCCGTTCAAGATCGAAAACTTCAATCATGACCTCCGGACCGGATGATCGGAGAAAAGATTGTTCTATTAAGTTTGGTTCAAGTCCAGAGGTATCGATAATTATTAGAATTCTGATCCAAAAAAGTCAAGATAATTTGACCCATATTCTCATGCGTCTGAAATTTCACGACAATTAGGAAACGAGGCGTTATAACGCCAACTGTCTGAAAACACTGAGGAACAATTATGCTGTATTTTGCCGATCTTCATGTGCATTCCAAATATTCGCGCGCAACTTCAAAAGACTGTGATCTAAGAGGATTGTCGCAGTGGGCTGCTCTCAAAGGGATCCATGTGGTAGCGACCGGAGATTTTACTCATCCCCAATGGCGTAGGGAGATACACGAGACGTTGGAACCGAGGGAAGATGGGCTGTTCGGACTGAAATCTCATGCCATCCCCGATTCGTTACTTGAATCTTCAGATTTCTCTCCGGGTGACATCCGGTTCATTCTGAATGTAGAAATCAGCTCGATTTACAAGAAAAACGGTAAAGTTCGAAAAGCACATAACCTAATCTTCATGCCTGATATGGAAACAATGGATAAATTTTGTGATCGACTTGGCGCAAAGGGGAACCTGAATTCCGATGGTCGACCCATACTTGGACTTGATTGTCGTGAACTACTGGAGATTGCGCTTGGGACTTCCGAGCATTCCTTCGTGATACCGGCTCATATATGGACCCCTTGGTTCTCGATTCTCGGTTCCAAATCAGGGTTTGATTCGATTGAGGAATGTTTCGAGGACCTGACGGATCACGTGCTCGCTCTGGAAACAGGCCTTTCGTCGGATCCGGAAATGAATTTCAGAGTTTCCGAGCTAGACAAATTCACTCTTGTTTCCAATTCGGACACTCATTCACCACCTCGACTCGGTCGTGAAGCGAACATTTTTTCCGGTGAACCGTCATACCCGGCCATACGGGAAGCTTTACGTCGCGGCGGCCCCGGCTCGCGAAACACGGAAAATTTTCTTGGTCCGAGGCAGTCGATCATGGAAGACAAGCTTATCCGTAAAGGGACTGCGGGTTTTGTAGGCACAATAGAGTTTTTCCCAGAAGAAGGTAAGTATCACCTGGATGGCCATCGCAAATGCGACGTTCGTCTCGATCCTGAGGAAACTGAGCGTTTAGGTGGAAAGTGCCCGGTCTGCGGCCACTCCATAACAGTCGGGGTAATGAATCGGGTGAATCAGCTCGCTGACCGGCCTAATGGTCACACACCATCCAAAGCGGGTTACTACTGGCGAATGCTGCCGCTTATCGAAGTAGTAGCTGATTGTCTCGGATGTGGGGTTCAGGCCAAAAAGGCTCGGGACCTTCATTATAGACTGATAAACAGCCTGGGGCCGGAGTTGGAAATACTCTGGTCCTTACCGCTCGATGTTGTCGCAACGGACGCTCCGGGGATAGTGGTAGAGGCTTTGAGGCGGGTGAGGGCGGAGCAGGTAAGAGTTGACGCCGGATATGACGGCGAATATGGACGGGTTACTATATTTGAGGACGGTGAACGAGCGTCCTTCGAGGAATAACTTTTCGGGCATCGAAAAGTTTCTTGACAACAATGTTATATTCAGATATTCACATATTAAATCAGTAGTAGGCCCTCTTGAGGGTTTTTTAAGTCAGCGCCCGTGGTATTTTGCTCGCATTGTTGACTAAATTTATAGTACATTCGAACGGATATTTAATATGGAACTCGCAATAATCGTAAGTATCTTTGTCGGTTGGTTTGCTCTAAACCGTTGGATTTTGCCCAAAATGGGCGTATCGACCTGAATGTCCCCGAGCTGCTCCCCCGTGAATAGAGGAGCAACCCAGGGCCCAGAGTTGAAGACTCCGCAGAAGTAAGACCATATCTAGGGTGCTTATTATGGGTCACACCAATGAACAATCGGACCGGGAAGAATTCCGGCCGCGTGTAAAAGAGTTTTTACTGGATCCTGACCGTCGAATTGATGACGGCGGACAGGGTGAACCAAGCAAAGATGATCTTTTTGACGCTATCAAGAAAAAAGAATTTTCTCGGGAAGCTGAAATATTTAAGGCGCTTGGACACCCGATTCGTCTCAAGATAGTTTACGGTTTACTAAAAGTCGGCGGTTGCAATGTAAAAAACATGCAGGAGTGCCTTGGTCTTCATCAGGCCACGGTGTCCCAGCACCTGATTCACTTGAAGACGCGTGGGATTATCCAGTCATATCGGCAGGGTCTGGAGATGGTGTACACTGTGACTGACTCTTGGGCCAAGTGCATCGTTGACAACATAGAAAAAAACAGTATTAAGGCCCTGGATAACGGCTCTGAATAAGAACCCCTCAATTAAACGCAATCAGCGAAAAAGGAATTAGTCATGCCTGAACTAGTTAGGTTTGGCGTTTCGATACCGGACGATTTGCTGGAGAAATTTGATGAATTAATAAACCACAAAGGTTACACGAATCGATCTGAAGCAATCAGGGATTTGATTCGTGATCGTCTGGTAGAGGATCAGTGGAGTCAACCGGGGCACGAAGTCGTTGGGACTGTAACCGTTGTTTACAACCATGAACAAAGTGACCTCGCGCAGAAACTAACTGAGATTCAGCATAAGACTCACAACATAATAATCTCCGCGTTGCATGTTCACCTTGACGCTCACAATTGTCTTGAGGTTTTGATATTGAGAGGCGAGTCGGAACAGGTCAGGAAGACGGGTGAACTGCTAATATCTACCCGCGGAGTCAAACACGGCAAAATTACCATGACCACTACGGGCATAGAAATCGACTGACCCACTATTACTATTTGATACCGTTTTGCTCAATGATAGTCACATGGAGCCGGGACAGGGAGCGCCTGAACAAAGATTCGACAGCTCAGCGTCGCTTGTAGTGAATGCGACGCCCATCCTGACGCTCCCGGAAAGTTACTTGCTGAAACGTGAAATGTTACCAGACAATATCACTATTTATAGCCAATCCGTATTAAGTGTAGACGCGCGACAGATGGATCGGTCTCACATCGCCTTTCGAAGGTGGGGGGACCAGCAATTGTAGATCCACGTTAAGCCACT
>JAPLJJ010000176.1 GCA_026388665.1 Deltaproteobacteria bacterium | reverse complement strand
GACACCGAGTCGCGGGGTTCCTCGAAATGACATGGATGGCAAAGTGGGACCGGCCTCCGTGCCGGTCATTGTGTTGACCGAACATGAGTGTTCTGACAAAGGCGAATGATCGGCAGGCACGCCGATCCCACTGTAAAGAACCACCCACATGCAATCCGTCAGACTTTGGCCCTCTTTAGGGCAGTAAACATTTCATCGAGGTTTTTGGCCTGCGTCAAAGCGCGAGTTAGCTCCCTATCCTGATCGGGTGTCTCCAGGGAACGTCCGCCGGATTCCGTGGTCGCGCGAGTGCGAACCTCCCGCAGGGCTTCAGTCTTTCGGCCCGCGGCCTTGCGTGCCTTGAGTTCAACAGATTTCAGGAAATTTGCCGCGTCTTTCGGTTCAACCCCCCGGTCACGAATGAGAAACTCGAGTTCGCCTCTAAAGCCTTTTAGTGTTGTGTGCGCAGGTTCTTCGAGGAAATCATCCATCAACCGGCTGAATTGCTGACGTGCGCCGAATGCTTCATAAATCTTTTCATCCATGAGCCTCGCAAGGTCATCCCGGGCCTTCCCTACGAGCATGGCAGCGCCCTGGAACGGGTCCGACTGGTAATGTTCCCGTGCCTGTTTGATGAACTCATCTTCAGACGCCCTATTTTTTGCGTCACGATCTCGCTCGAAAATCTTCTCAAAAAGAGTTCGTGTTTCCGATAATTCCGCTTGAGTGTCGCTCGACTGTTTCAACAGAGTTCGAATCGCTGTCACAGTTTCTTCGTCAGGTGTTTTGGCTATGGGTTCAGTCTCGGTCTCCTTCGGTTTGTCCTGTGATGTGTCTGACTCAGCGCCCGTTGATGGTTGTTCTGTGTGTGAAAATGAGTCATCTAAGTTGGGAACATCCTGCGTTATGGCAATCACTTCTTGGTCCATTAACTCCTCCTATTTTTTTTGTTGTCATTTCGACCGGCAGCGAGAAATCTATCCCGTTGCTGGGAAAGATCTCTCGTCGCGGGGCTCACTCGAGATGACAGTCACCGGCTTTCTTGCTTTGCGTAGGGCGGCCTGTGGCCGCCAATTCTTTAAAACTGGTGGCCACAGGCCACCCTACAAAACCATGTCAATCCATTATCCTGTCATTTCGACCGTAGGGAGAAATCTTGATCGAAGTGGGACGGGCCTCCGTGCCGGTCATTAAGAACTGAGCATGGGTGTTCTCCCGAAGTCGAATGATCGGCAGGGACGCCGATCCTACTGTAAAGGCGAAGAATCCATGGGATGCATTCATATTGGTTCTCTTGCCCCTTCAGGGGCTGGCCTATGTTAGCCCACGGCATTACTGTGGGTAGTTTCTATTGAGTCTTAGTGTTTGCGGACACCTGTAGGAACTGCGCGAGCGCATTCATATCATCAGGATATGCGCCGAGCGGCCCACCATGTTCCACAAGAGGTCTTGGAGAACCATGTTCATCTTGCTCGGAAAAGTTGAAGCCCTGCGTGCCTTGGTTAGATGGTTCATTCTCACGGCTGAGATCAGGATGTACTCGCGTGAACACACGATCAACAGCGTCTATCCCAAGTAAATCCAGATATCTCTTGATGAGTTCGGAAAACGATACACGAACTCCTTCTTCAGCAAGCACAGGCGTGAATTTCGCCAGCGTGGGCAATGCCCGCTCGATGCTCTGCGCTTTGGCGATACGTGTGGAATCTTGACGGGTGACTGTTGCGACCACATTGTATCTACCGGACTGTATTTCGTCGATTGTTACGGTGAGCGGCACATCCAGCCCACTGTGATCACGTATGGCGATAATCTGGTCATCGATCAGAAATTGCTGGATCATCGAGAGTGCGAGCCTTCCCAACGGCTCGACAAAACTTCTTGCGAACAGGTCCGCTCGTGTGGCGAAAGTGTTCATGGCGGATTCTTGCAGGATATGCGCTTCAGTCGCTGTTTTGTCCCTCGAAGTCACCCCGAGTGTCATATCGGAAACGCTTGTACGTTTTTCGAGCAGGCCATTCAGGTAATTTATGAGCGAGTTCACTTCCGCCTGCGGGAAGCCCATTGCAGGGAAAGGTTGGATGTCGTCGGGTTCATCAACGAGCCACACCTTGCCGGGATAGACGAAGTCATCCTCAGTGGCGAGGCTGCGAGCCGCAGATGAACCGCGGCGCACCACGAGCTGCGCATTTGCCGTAAGCCGGGCGTTATCCTGCGATTGGCTGAGAAATTGTGAAATGGAATGGATGAGATCGAGGTTTGTCTCAACCGCCCCGATCCCGAGCGGGCCGGGAACCGGCGTGTAATGAGCGCACACAAATGGACGCAGACCTGACCACAAAGCGGGCGAGTCAGAGATCCTGATTAAGAGCCCGTCATCAATGGAATCCGCATCGAGTTCCGTGACGATTGCGCATATAATTTCCTTTTTACCTTCAGGCACAGGGATGCGTCCATGCCACTCCCATACGCAGAATCGGGCAGGTTCCGGGGATGATAGGCCGACCACATCCGGGGGCGTCCCGAGTGAACCCACGTTAAATCCTTGAGAGGCCCCGGACTCGCGCCAATGTTCTGAGAACTCTTCACGGTTGACGTTATACACACCGAGATCAAACATCTCGATGATTTCTTCATAGGATTTCTCAACGATATGCCCGATGCCAGAATGGCGCTGAATGTCATTATGTGTAGCCCGCCAATCGATGAGTATGCGATCGAGTGGGATGAGTTCAATGACCGGGCAATCATACAGTTCGGTTTCTTCCTCTATTATTCCATAAGTACCGCGATCCCATCGTTTCGACGTACAGGAGTGAGGTCGCCAGGAGATTTTCGCAAAGACGGTCCCATAAAGGCATAGGCTTTGTAATGCCTCGTATAGCCTTGTATGGACCTGCCCTTGGCCCAGCCGATTAATCAGAAGTTCCTGTAGCTTGAACGATGTCGGGAACCTAAAATCCGACGAAACCGGGTAAAATGATTCCTCCGGGATGACGGTAAGCCATTCCGGCCCGCTAAATACGGCCTGGTAAGCCCGGTCAGCCCATGTGTCCACAATGTAAGAGGGCGAGAGGATAATGTCGGCCTGCCATGCGGGAGAAGCGCCGGATCTCCCGGCAGCGGTATTCTCCGAAGATTGCCGATTGTTGGATGTGGCTCCTCGGGCGTTCCAGGAGGACAGGTCGCGGCGGTTGTTATAGAGGTCTTCGAGAAGCTTCCACTTGCTCGCTCGGGTGAGCGTGAAGTCGCGCGAGCTTTGCATCCATGGCCGTAGATATTCAAGCGCATTTTGAGCGAGTTTCTCGAGATCACCGTCTTTCGGGCTGTCTCTTATGATTTTGTTCTGTAGAAATGATTCCATATATGTTCGCTTTCCGTGGGGTTTTGGTATTGTCCTCCCGTAGGCTTGAAGTCCTGCGGGAGGCTAATTCTCTTCGGGTGAATGTAACCCTCCCGGAGGATCGCAAACCTCCGAGACGTTATATATTTATCCGAAGGATTCTTCGCTCTTACAGTGGGATCGGCGTCCCTGCCGATCATTCTCCTTCGTGAGAACATCTGTGTTCAAGCATTATAATGAGCGGCACGGAGGCCGCTCCCACTCGGGATAAGATTTCTCGTCGCTGGGCTCCTCGAAATGACATGGCTAACACCTTAGTTTTCAGTAGTGGCAGGCGTCTCTGCCTGCCTATTGGATTTAGAAAGATGTCAGCCTTCAGCCTGACACTGTATTCATTGTAGAGCCTTCTTGTTTTTCATTATCCCCGAGTGGTAAGCAAAGTTTCTGGAAGGTCTTTTCACGAGCTATTCTCCAGAAATCGGAACGTGTTATAAATTTCGAGTGTTCCGGAAAATCGTGATCAAAACTATCCTTGCTTACTGCGAGCGTTTGAAGCTCTTGTTGGGTCAACCTTTGAAGCCTCCTTTTT